>CAMTGL010000032.1 GCA_947071955.1 uncultured Plesiomonas sp. | reverse complement strand
GCTCTTTGATAAAACGAGATGGCCTGTGGAACTGCTCTTTGCCATACACGCGCCGCGACTCAGCATAGGTGAGTGTCAGCTTTTGCATGGCGCGGGTGATGCCGACATAGGCCAGACGGCGCTCCTCTTCCAAACGGCCACTCTCTTCGGCTGACTGCTGGCTAGGGAACATGCCCTCTTCGACACCGACAATAAACACATTTAAAAATTCCAGCCCTTTGGCCGAATGCAGTGTCATCAGTTGTACTGCATCATCGTAGGCATCAGCCTGACCTTCGCCAGCCTCAAGCGCGGCATGGGTTAAAAAGGCCTGTAACGGGGTCATATCTTCAGCCTCTTCCGGCACTTCATATTGCCGTGTTGCCGTGACCAACTCCTCAAGGTTTTCTATCCGTGCCTGCCCTTTTTCGCCTTTTTCCTGCTCATACATGCTCCATAAGCCAGAATTACGGATCACGCGGTCGGTCTGAATGTGTAGCGGCAAATCACAGGTTTCAATTTCCAGTGCACCTATCAGTTCGACAAAACGCATCAGTGCCGAGGCAGCGCGTCCGGCCAGAACTTTATGCTGTAACAAAAATTCAGCGGCCTGCCAGAGCGTTTGCTGGTTATCGCGCGCAGCATGGCGGATCTGCTCAAGGGTGCGATCACCAATGCCACGGGTTGGGGTGTTGATCACCCGCTCAAATGCGGCATCATCGTTGCGATTGGCAATCAGGCGCAGGTAAGCGAGTGTATCTTTAATTTCCTGCCGCTCAAAAAAGCGCATCCCACCATAAATGCGGTATGGCATTCCCGACTGCAACAGGGCTTCTTCGAGTACCCGTGACTGGGCATTGCTGCGGTATAAAATGGCGCAATCTGAGAGTGCCGCGCCGTTATCCTGCCAAGCTTTGATTCGGCTGACCACAAAACGGGACTCATCTAACTCATTGAATGCGCAGTACAGTGAGATAGGTTCACCGCCTTGTCCGTCGGTCCAGAGGCTTTTTCCCATTCGCTCACTGTTGTTGGCAATCAGTGCATTGGCGGCGGCCAAAATGTTGCCCGACGAGCGGTAGTTTTGTTCTAAGCGAATGGTATCTGCGCCATTAAAATCGTGCAGGAATTGCTGGATATTCTCAACCCGCGCACCGCGCCAGCCGTAAATTGATTGGTCATCATCGCCCACGATCATCACATGGCTCTGATTGCCGGCCAGCATCCTGATCCAAGCGTATTGAATGCGGTTGGTATCTTGAAACTCATCGACCAAAATATTGGTAAAACGCTGCTGATAGTGCGCCAAAATCGCCGGTTTATGCAGCCAAAGTTCATGGGCGCGCAGCAACAGTTCGGCAAAATCAACCAGCCCTGCCCGATCGCAGGCTTCCTGATAAGCTTGATAAATTTTCAGCCATGTCGCTTCGGTCAGGTTGCCGTAGGTTTCAATGTGTGAAGGGCGCAGGCCTTCATCTTTTTTCCCATTGATAAACCACGCCGCTTGGCGAGCCGGCCACTGTTTTTCATCCAAATTCATGGCTTTAATCAGGCGTTTTAGTAACCGCTGCTGATCATCAGAGTCAAGAATTTGGAAATCCTGTGGCAAACCGGCATCTAAATGGTGCGCACGTAACAGGCGATGGGCGATACCGTGGAATGTGCCAATCCACATGCCGCCTTGCATCGTGCCGATCAGCTGTTCGATACGGTGACGCATTTCAGCCGCGGCTTTGTTGGTAAAGGTCACGGCCAAAATAGAGTACGGCGAGCAGTGCTCCACCTGCATCAGCCAAGCAATGCGGTGTACCAGCACACGGGTTTTACCGCTGCCTGCACCGGCTAGCACCAAGAGATTGCGGCGCGGCGCAGCCACCACATCGCGTTGTTTATCATTCAGGCCATCGAGCAGGCGGGATACATCCATCGGGCACTCTTACTGTGTTTTTATACAATGATGGGGATTATAACAGCTCAAGCAGCGAGTCCAACCGGCGGATTTCCAGCGTCGGCAGCGCGCGGCTGTCACGGTCAAGGCGCAGTTGACGCTGTTTATCGTTGATCCAGCACGCCTGAGCGCCAGCATGGATTGCCCCTTGAATATCGGTTTCCAGATGATCGCCAACATGCAGCAAGGCTTGCGGTGCAATCTTTAGCTCGGTAGCTGCATGATGAAACATATCCGGATAGGGTTTTGCACGGCCAGCCGGCCCTGCACGTAGGATCAGGCTAAAATAGGGCGCTAACCCGATCACGGCCGGATCAGCATTACCGTTGGTAATCGCCACCAGTGGCCAGCGTTGCGCCAGTGCTTGCAATACCTGATGACTCTCTGCCGGCACGGTAATTCGGTTACGCAGGCGGGCAAAATCAGCCATTCCCTGATCGGCGGCCTGCTGCGCTTGGTCAGCACTGTATCCGCGAGTATGCAGAGTCTGGGAAATGGCTTGATGACGCAGTGCTGTCATATCATGGCGCAGCAGCGGTTGCTCGGTGGCAACCTGCTGGCGAATCAATGCCCACTCGTGCGTGCCCAAATCGGCCAACAGTGTATGTTGCTGCCGGAGTGTCTCGGCAGCATCCTGCTCACAGGCCAGCATGACCGGTTCGTTATCGTACAGGGTATCATCCAGATCAAAACTGATAGCCGCAATCGGGTGCAAAGGGCGGAAAAATCGCATGTGTGCTCTCCTGTGAGATGCGTGAGCGGCAATGGTGTTAGCCGCGCACGCATGACGCTAGCGGGATCGCGGCGTCAGAGGTAGCGAATCAGTTGGCACTGACTCAGATACCGTGAATGTGGGGGTCGCGCTTGCCGAGAGCGGTTCAGCAGGCTTTATCGGTTCTGCTGTATTATTCGGTGTAGTAAATGCAGAGTGCTCTGACTCGGTCGCTGCCAGTAGGCTATTCAAATCAGCCGGTAAACGGCTGCGTTTGGCGCGCGGGTGTGCCGCATCATATACATTGGCCAGATGCTGGAAATCAAGGTGGGTATACACCTGTGTGGTCGAGAGGTTGGCATGCCCAAGCATCTCTTGCACGGCGCGTAAATCACCGCTCGACTCGAGCATATGGGTCGCAAATGAGTGCCGCAGTTTATGCGGATGCACATGGCTGTTCAGCCCTTGCTTGATCCCCCATTCGGCCATCCGTTTTTGTACGCTACGGGTGGCAATCCGCGTGCCCAAGCGCGAGATAAACAGCGCCTCATCGGTCGGTGATAGCAACGGGCGCAGTGTCAGCCAGCGTTGCAGCCACTCAGCAGCGGTGCGGCCAAATGGCACTTGCCGCTCTTTTGCGCCTTTACCGAAGACCCGCACCTGCCCCGATTCGATATCCAGCTCTCGGTAGTTCAATCCAACCAGCTCTGACAGACGCAACCCTGCGCCATACATCAGCTCCATGATAGCGCGATCACGCACTGCCAGTGGATCTTGCTCATCCACATTTAAGAGCTGGGCAACTTCATCCACATCCATATTTTTTGGCAATCGGCCGGGTGGTTTTGGGGCAGAAACTGCACGTGCAGGGTTGGCATTTAGCATCCCTTGTAGCACCAAATAATCTAAAAAACCGCGTAAGACTGACAGCCGCAGCCCGATCGAGCGCTCTTGTAACCCCTCACGTTTAGCGCGTGCCGAGAGTTGTCGCACCCATGCGGCATCAAGCTCTGGCCAGCTTTGCAACTGCATAGCTTGCATCTGCCCGAGCATGACACGTAACTGACGGGTGTAGTTCTCCAGCGTCTTTGGGCTGACCTGTCGCTCTACGCGCAGATACAGCAGAAACTGCCGAGCAGGTTCTGCCAGTGTATCGGGGAAATCGACAAGAGCACGGCCACTGTTTGCTGATGCCGGTATGCTTGCGACCTCATCAGAAAATACAGGGCTTTCCTCTGCAACAGTGCTCTGCTCTGCTAGGTTCTGCTCACTATTGCGCAGCTTACGATGCTCCTCTCGTACCGCACGCTGACGGCGCGAAGCACTGGCGCTAAAGGTAGACGTGATTTGCTTACTCACGGCGCGCCACCCATTTCGGCATCGCCGATTCGACAATTTGTGCCACATACTGCAACAACTGCGTGCCCATTCCGGGCTGAAAATGCTGTGGATCACGGCTAGCAAAAATCAGCAGCCCGAGCTCGGTATGTTGGCCGATTCGCTGCATTGCTACCGAGCCAACTCGCACGATATCCGGCAGCAGCAGGAGTTGCTCTGAGGCATTAAGTGGCCCCAGATAGCTATCATGTGGCCTGAACTGCCCACCAAAGCGCTGAATACGCAGCGGCGCAAATTGTTCAGGGCTGAGCGATAGGCCATGCGCAGTACTCGGTGCACCAAGTAACCAGCGATCACTAAACAAGTGCACCCGACAGGCCAGTAACCCCAAACGACGGGTCCATTCGCGCAGGCACTGCATGCCCTCGCTCAGATCAGCGGCCATCAGCAGATCGTGCTGTAATGGTAACAAACGCAAAAATAGTTGCTCATTGGCCGCCACCAGCGTGTGCTGTTCGCGCTGCTGCTGCTGATACTCGGCAACGGTTTGCCGCAGTTGCAGCAGTTGCCGTTCAATCAAGGATACCGCACCGTGGCTGTGGTGCGGGATCTGCAACGAGTTAAGCAACGGTGCATGGCGGTTAAAAAAATCAGGGTGCTCTGCAAGGTAGCGGGAAATCGCCTGCTCGGTAAGCAGATTGATCTCGGGTTCTGGCGCAGAAGGGGGTGGCTGATGCTCACTCATAACTGAATAAACCCGTCATAAATATGGGCCGCTGGCCCTGTCATATATAAGGGTTGCCCCACACCTTCCCAACGGATCTGTAACGAGCCACCGGGTAAATCAACCTGTACATGACTGTCAAGTATCCCCTGCACGATCCCCACGGCCACGGCAGCACACGCGCCACTGCCACAAGCCTGCGTTTCGCCCGCCCCACGCTCATATACCCGTAAACGGATATGTTGCGGGCTAAGAACTTGCATAAAACCGACATTCACACGTTCAGGAAAACGCTCATGGCTCTCAAGCAGCGGGCCAAGGCTTTCAACTGCGGCAGTCTCTACGTTATCCACCTGCAACACACAATGCGGGTTTCCCATCGAGACTGCGCCGTAAAACACAGTCTGCGCATCGGTGCGCAGAATATAGGTTTTCTCTTCTTTAACTGCCCGATGCGGGATCTGGCTCGGTTCAAAAATCGGCAGCCCCATGTTGACGGTGATCTGCTCATCATCCTGAATTTTCAAGATCATTTTGCCGACCTGCGTACTCACACGGATCTCACGTTTATTAATCAGCCCTTTTTGGTACACAAAGGCGGCAAAACAACGCGCCCCGTTGCCACATTGCGCCACTTCGCTGCCATCGGCATTGAAGATACGGTAGTGGAAATCCAAATCCGGATCATACGGCGGCTCAACCACCAACATCTGATCAAAACCAACCCCCCGATGCCGATCCGCCAAGCGGCGGATCAGCTCCGGTGAAAAGAAGACATTTTGCGTCACGGCATCGACGACCATAAAGTCGTTGCCCAGCCCATGCATTTTGGAAAATTGCACGCGATTCTCCATCATCACGGCAGCAGGTGCTCCCCGCGCCATAAATCGCTTAATTGCTCTCGTTCGCGGATCAGATAAGCCTTATCACCATCAACCAGCACTTCAGCCGGACGCACCCGCGAATTATAATTAGAGCTCATACTAAAACCGTACGCACCGGCAGAGCGCACTGCCAGCAGATCGCCAGCAGCAATAGATAACTCACGCCCTTTGCCAAGAAAATCACTGGTTTCGCATACCGGCCCGACAACATCATACACCGCACTCGGGCGCACTAAGCTGGCATTCACCGGAATGATTTTCATCCACGCCTGATACAGTGCAGGGCGTAGCAGGTCATTCATACCCGCATCTACAATCGCAAACTGACGATCACCGGCCGCTTTCAGGTACTCAACCTGCGTCACCAGTACACCGGCATTGGCCATGATCACCCGACCCGGTTCAAACACCAGTTCAAGCTGTGGCCGATCAGCAAGCTTACTCAGTAACGCGGCGGCATAATCAGCCGGTGGTGGTGGCGTTTCATCGTTATAACGCACACCCAAACCGCCACCGACATCAACATGTTGCAGCACTATGCCATCATCGGCCAGTGCATCAATCAGGTGCAATAAACGATCAAGCGCATCCATAAATGGGGCAAGGTCGGTCAGCTGTGAACCGATATGGCAGTCAATCCCCACCACTTTCAGGTGTGGCAGATCACGCGCAAGGCGGTAAATCCGCCGCGCATCTTGGTGATTAATGCCAAATTTATTCTCTTTCAGGCCCGTTGAGATATAAGGGTGCGTTTTGGCATCCACATCGGGGTTCACCCGTAACGAAACCGGCGCAATACACCCCAGCTCTCCAGCCACCTGATTTAAACGTTGTAGCTCAGCTTCTGACTCAACATTAAAGCAGCGAATGCCCAGCTCAAGTGCCCGAACCATATCCTCATAGCTTTTTGCTACGCCGGAAAAGACCACTTTACGGGGATCACCACCGGCAGCCAGCACGCGCTCAAGCTCACCGCGCGAAACAATATCAAACCCTGAGCCTAAACGGGCCAGCAGGTTTAATAGCGCCAAATTTGAGTTAGCTTTTACCGCATAGCAAATCAGGTGCGGGTGCCCAGCCACCGCCTGATCAAAGGCGTGAAAATGGCGCTCTACGGTAGCACGTGAATAGACATACAGCGGCGTTGAAAACTGTGCCGCCAGCTCCTCAACAGCAATGCCTTCGGCATACAACTGCTGGTTTCCCTGATAATTGAAGTGATCCAACCTAGCCTTCCTTGATTGATGCAATCGTCTAAATGGCCGTCTCTATTGATGTCAGCTGACGTAACACAACATCATTTGATATGAAATTACGCCGCCGGCACTGCCGTATTTTCACTCACAGGCGCAGACTCGGTTGTCGTGTTGGAAGCGGGTGCTTTCACCGGCACACTTGGCTGTGCGGGTGCTGGCATATACAACGGCCCTTTTACGCCACAACCGGCCAGAGTAAACAGAGCACATAATGCTAGCGCACGACAAAGAGAATTTTTCATGGGATCGCCTGTTGTTAACGGTTATAAGTTATTTACGCTTGTAAGATCTCTATAATCGCAGCTCGATCATGAAAAGCAAGAGGACACAGACATGAATGACAGCCAATTCCACCAATATGCCGATCAGGTGTGGCAAACACTCGAAGAAAAACTCGATGATATTGATACCGATATCGATTATGAAAATCAGGGTGGCGTGATGACGCTGACGTTTGAAGATGGCAGCAAAATTATTCTCAACCGCCAAGAGCCGCTGCACCAAATCTGGGTTGCCACCAAATTTGGCGGTTTCCACTTTGATTTCCGTGATGAAGAGTGGACCTGCAACCGCTCAGGGGCAGAGTTTTGGGAATTTTTATCGCTGGCATGCAGTACCCAGTCGGGCGAAGAAGTTTCGTTACGCTTGTCTTAATTTTTTATTTGCCGTTTTTCGCGTGCCGTATTTTCATTTACCGTAACTGACCCGCATCAACGGCAAAATGTCATCACCCGCTATGCCTTTTCGAACCATGCAGTTACATACTAGAGCATGTATAGCAGAGCATGTGCGGGTGATCCCTTTTCGGGATATTTGCCAGTATATTTACTGGTAACGTGCAGATGATCCCGCTGACAGCGGGCTTAAGCCTGCGATTGGTGCAGATTAAACAAAATTTCCGGTGGGAATGTTAGCGTAGGATCGATCACCGCACCTTCACGCAGTTCACCGCTGCGATACGGGTCTATCTGGGTACGGCCATCGCGCTGCACCACCTGATAAAACTGCGGCAAATTGAAATTGATAATGCTGGCACCCACGGTCAGCTTATCGTGCGAGGCGGCATAGAAGCGGTTCACATCCTGCACCAGCTCGTCTTTATTGCCCTCACAGTTTTGATAGACCTCAATGCGGTTGGCTTCATCTAAAATATAGATATTGAACCCACGGTCACTGTCTTCAAAGAAGAACTGAATCAGCCCCTCACTAGCATAGGCATCAACAATCGGCGGCAGGTGTGGCTCGGCCGTGCCGATCACTAGCGGGAAACCGTGCAGTTTGGTATTTGAGATACAGCCGTAAAAGTCGACGCCATTTTCCAGCTTTTGTACCGACACACCACGGCGCTCAAAGAACAGGCCCCACATCTGACCGGCCACGCGCAATGGTTTAAAGCGTTTTGGTTCAGGACACTCGCTTGATAAGCGCAAATCAATGCACTCGGCAACAACCTGTGATACACGGTTACGCAAAATGGCTCGCAGATGACGGCTATAGCAAAACACATCAACCGCTTCGGGAAGTGCCGCATCCTGATGCATTTTGCCTAAAATGGTTTTAATGGCATCCAGCAGGCACTCTTCGCCGCGAAAATGCAGGGTACGCACCTCATTCCACGAGTTGCGATACAGCAGATCAATGCTGCCGATTAAGCTCTGCTGCTGCTGGCCGAAGCTAAATACATCAGTCTGGCTAAAATCAAACCGGACTTCGCTGTTGTTAAAATCGGCTGTCGGGTCCACTTCCAGATTGATGATAATACCCAAATGTCTGATTTCACACGGGCTATACAGATCTTTTTGGCTCGGCATCGGGCGGCGTATCGGAAAGTGGCTGCGGATATCTTCCACCAGTTGACGCAGCTTGGCGGTGTCACAGGCACTGCCAGAACCTTGCACATGCAGGCGGCTTTGCGGTGTCAGCAGGCCGTTAAAATAGCTCCAAGCCACCAGTTTGCTCAGGTAGCGGTTGTACTCTAAGCTAGGCCGGCCGGCTATCTCAAAAATCAGCGGTGCTTTGTTATACAGATACCAGCCTTTCGGGTTGGAACGCCCTTCTGGAACTTGAATAAAGGTCAGATCGCGCTCTGACAGATCAGGGGAAATCTGTGGGTTCACCAGCGTGACTTTACCCGGCAAGACTTCAAATGCCGCATACAGTTTACGGGTCAGTACCCCAATATCTTCCGGGCTGGCACTGACACTGATATTGTGCCGCCGCGCAAAACGGATCAGATTACGGTAGCTCTGCATTAATGCGTCAAGCAGCTCATTGTGTGCTTCACGCACCTGCTCTATTTTCCAGTTAGCACGATCATCGAGCTTGCGAAGTTTTGCCTCGCTCCAGCCCCAATCGGCCACCAGCGTTTGCAAAATCTCGCGCCGCCAGCAGTGACTGGTTGCCGGTTGCGAGAGCTTTTCGCACACTTTCAGATAAAAACAGCGGCGCGCCAAATCAAGGCGAGTTTCATCCCCCACCGATTGCAAATAGCGGGTCACGCGGCTAAGCATCATGCTGTAGGCATCGAGACCATAGCTGATGATATTACCCTCGTGCATGCACTGCTTCATTTCTAGCGCCAGCAGCTGTGTCTCCGGATATTCACAGGAGTACGCTTCCAGCAACAGGCTTTTTAATACCGCTTTGTAAGGGGAATCGATACTTTTGTAGAGCTGCCATAAGCTCGCGCCGTAGTACTCGGCTGCCGACAGCTTACCAAGGCCACCTAAATCCAGCCACTCATTGGCATTCAGCGCCCCCTGTGCATACAGCAAAAGCACGTACTCATCGTACTGCTCTTCCATCTCAACGGGCACCATGCTCCACAAAATACGTTTGCCCGCCAAGCGCACGGCGGTGCGGTAGAACTCATCCAGCAGCAGTAAATGCTGCATCGAGCCGCAATTTTCGGTGCTCAGGGTATCGTATTCGTTATGGCGAAAACGGTTTTCATCGATCAGGAAAAAGCTGATATCAACGCCACGTGAACGCGCCCACTGCTCAAGCAGCATGCACTTATCAAGCAAACGCTGACGCTCATCACGATCAAGCCATGACTGATGACAAATCCAGATATCCAGATCAGAATCACTGCTTTGGCCAACTGATGAGGTGCTGCCCATTGAATAAATGGCGGTAATCGGAAGCTCGCCGTCTTGCGGCTCTTGGATAGGAACGCCCCACGCGCGCGAACAGTCATCAATAAACTGCTGCTGCAGTTCATCAGGCGTGAACAGGCAGACACCGCAGGGAGCGGTATCATCAAGATAGCCAGGCATCATAGGGTGATTGTAATTCAGCAAAACTGGCAATAAGCTGTAAACCTGATGAAAAGCAGGCCCCATCGCTGCCAGCGCGCGTTCAACGCGCAGCTGATTCATGGCATCCATTCGCCGTTTGAGTGTTTCAATATACAGGTACAATACGCGTTGCCTGACATTTATACCGGCATTCCGGTAACCAACCCACCGACACCATACACATCCGTGTCTTACCCTTGCATTGTACTGTTGCTGCTATATGATGGCGGAAACGTGATCAATTTAACACTTTTCTGCATCACCGTAAAGATAACAGGGTTTATCTCTACCCCGAATTTGCCTTCTCAGCACACAATTATCCTCACTCTTTGTATCGTTGAAAAAACGATTGCTTTCACATTTTTTTTACATCATTTATTTATAAATGCAACCTTTATCACAATTATTACGATCTTTCGCGCTGTAAAGCGCAAAGAGTGCGATCCGATGCGCTGACACTTGCGGGCTGCCAATGGTAGGATTAACCAATCTCAATCATACGGTTAATAGCATGTCTACTCCGCATCTCAGCCTGTCGCACATTCGCATTGCCACCCGCCAAAGCCCATTGGCGCTCTGGCAGGCCAATTATGTCAGTGCGCTGTTACGTCAGCATCACCCTGATTTAAACGTCGAACTGGTGCCGATGGTAACAAAAGGCGATATTATTCTCGATACACCTCTGGCAAAAGTGGGCGGTAAGGGCCTGTTTGTCAAAGAGTTAGAGCTTGCGCTGCTAGAAGATCGCGCCGATATCGCCGTACACTCGATGAAAGATGTACCGGTCGATTTTCCTGCCGGACTGGGTTTGCACTGTATTTGTGAACGTGAAGACCCGCGTGATGCGTTTGTCTCGCATCACTATGCCAATCTTGATGCACTACCGCATGGCGCGGTCGTTGGCACATCAAGCTTGCGCCGACAGTGCCAGTTGCGCGCCGCACGCCCCGATTTACAGATAAAAGATCTGCGCGGAAATGTCGGCACCCGTTTGGGCAAATTAGACAACCATGAGTACGATGCCATTATCTTGGCTGCCGCGGGCCTAAAACGCTTAGGGCTGGAAACGCGCATTCGTGCCTACCTGAGTGTTGAGCAATCACTGCCGGCTGTCGGTCAAGGTGCTGTCGGTATTGAATGCCGTCAGCACGATGCACGCGTGCAAGCACTGCTTGCGCCACTGAACCATCCGGCGACCGCGTTACGCGTTGCCGCCGAGCGAGCGATGAATACCCGCTTAGAAGGCGGTTGCCAAGTACCGATCGGCAGTTATGCGCTGCTAGAAGGCGATCAGATTTACCTGCGAGCACTGGTCGGCGCACCTGATGGCACCGAGATTATTTGCGGTGAGATTCGTGGTCACTCCGATGCTGCCGAGCAGCTGGGCATCACGCTGGCTGAACAGCTACTGGCACAGGGTGCTGGCCGCATTTTAGCCGAGGTTTATGGCACATTTGGCTCAACGGTAGCAAGTTCAAGTGCCACGGATTCCAACTCGGTCATGCCAAAATCGACACATGAGAACCACGGTAAAGCATGACAATTTTGGTCACGCGACCGGGAGAACCCGGTCAGGCTTTAACCCAAGCACTCTCGGCCAGTGGCCGTGCGGCTATTCATGCACCGCTTTTTACCTTAAGTGCCGGGCGCGAGCTCAATACCTTATCGGCCGCATTAAACCGCCTGCAAGCCGGTGACTGGATCATAGCCGTTTCAGGTAATGCTGTGCGCTATGCACAGCAAACCTTGCAGCAGATTGGTGCGTCATGGCCTGTGGTGCAGTATGCTGCGGTTGGCCGAAGCACCGCCCATGCGCTACAACAGGCCAGCACTCAGCCAGTGCTGTTTCCGGCACAAGATGAAACCAGCGAGGGTCTGTTGCAGGTGATCACCCCACCAGCCATGATGGGCCGGCAGGTGCTGATTTTACGCGGTAACGGCGGGCGGCCTTTACTGGCCGAAACCTTCACCACGTGGGGAGCATTAGTGACCCTGCACGAGTGTTATCAGCGGTTGCCGATTGAACAGTGCGGTGAACAACTGACCGATATCTGGCAACGGGCCAATGTGAATATCCTGCTGATTACCAGCGGCGATATATTGCAACAACTGGTTGCCTTAGTACCGAAAACTGAACATGATTGGCTAATATCTTGTCGATTAGTCGTCGTCAGTAAACGTATTGCGGCAATGGCGCAGGCTCTTGGGTGGACTGAAATAGTGATTTCAGTCCATGCCGACAACCTGTCTCTCATTGCCGCAGTTGAACAATTTGAATAACTTGGGATGAACCCTCAATGACGGATCACAAGCCCCAGTCTTCCCCTGCTGCGGATGAACAAGCGACTTCAACGTCAACGCCTCATACTGAATCAGCCATCACCGCTGATAGCAGCAAGACTGCCGCACCACAAGCATCAACAAAAACCGAAACCACCGCCAAAAGCGGGCAGACACTTGGTGCTATCGCCATTGCACTGGTGATCGCCTTAGGCGGCGGATTGTACTACCACGGCCACCAGCAGAGTGTGACTCAAAACGGTGAGCTGGCACTGATGCAGCTGAAGGTCGATCCCTTGACCAATGCCCTGACTGCATCACTGGCTAACCAGAAAA
>CAMTGL010000031.1 GCA_947071955.1 uncultured Plesiomonas sp. | reverse complement strand
TATCGTTGCACAGTGCGTACAAACTCCGGTTTTTTACGGCAATGCCCAGTCAGTTACCGTAGAAACAGACTTCCCACTGAATACTCACACCTGTGCTGATCTGCTGCGCGACAGTGCTGATTTAACGCTGATGGAAGAGGGCGATTTCCCTACTCAAGTCAGCGATGCCAGCGGCGTTGCGCACCTGAGTATCGGCTGTTTGCGTAATGACTACGGTTTACCACAGGCCGTACAATTTTGGTCAGTAGCCGATAACGTCCAGTTTGGCGGCGCGATGATGGCTCTGCAAACCGCAGAGCGCCTAATAAACGAATACTTGTAACCGAAATATGCAAGTATTTGTGCGGGATTAAATCAACCCGCTGCGTACCGAAAACTTGAAACAGACACTATGCCGGAAGTTAGCGCTTCCGGCATATTTTTTGCTTGCTATTCGGCAAGCGTTGGGGAAATGCCAAAATATAGGCTTAATGGCCGACAGGTAGCACAATCTGCTGATAATAACGGCAATTTTGTGGCGTACCGAGTGGCCATTTTCAACCAACATAGATTTTGATGCGAGAGGGTATCGGTTGTGACCACCACGAAAATAGCGCGGTTTATTGCAATAGCGGTTTTATCCGGCACAGTCCTGCCGGTTGGCGCTTATCAAATGCCGGTCGTTGGGCCGGACAGTGATCCGTTTGTTGCAACATCAGCGCCAACACGGCTGATAC
Organism: uncultured Plesiomonas sp.; assembly: GCA_947071955.1. Taxonomy (GTDB): domain Bacteria; phylum Pseudomonadota; class Gammaproteobacteria; order Enterobacterales; family CAMTGL01; genus Plesiomonas. The sequence continues at coordinate 12,100 of CAMTGL010000031.1, read as the reverse complement.
AGCCTGCGCCGATTCCGCGCACTCCCGCTACCCGTACTTCGGCAACCTACGGGCCGACCTACAATAACGAAACACTGTGGTCAATTGCCAGTCGGGTACGCCCGTCAAATCAGGTTTCGGTACAGCAAACTATCGGTGCACTGTATCGCCTCAATCCGTCGGCGTTTGAGAACAATAATCTGCACGGGCTACAGGCCGGTAGCCGTTTACGTATTCCAACGCTGGCACAAGTGCGCGCCGAACGTACCTCGGTTATTGCCTCACGTTTAGAGCGTGAAAAACCGCTGTGGGAAGCCTACAGCCGTAATAAAAAGGCGTTAAACACAGCCCCTAATACCGCTGCACCAACAAATTTGGCGACTTCCCCAAAAGCGCAAAGCAACAACCAGAACAATAACAATACACCGTTAAGAGATGCACCGCAGCCCTCAAGCTCGTTAGCAACAAAGATTGCACTTACCGGTTCTGGCAGCACCCCCGTTACAGACATAAACCGCACGGCTATGGCAGCTCAGAAATCCCTTACACCGGCCGTAACTGTTCCCATTGTGGCAACTTCCGCCGTTGTACCGACAATAACCACGCCTGCAACCCCCACCGATAAACCGGACGGACATCTGGCAGAGCGTTATCAGCAAGCTAATATCACGAAAGAAAACATCACAGCGCCTTCCACCACATCAACGGGAATCTCTGCCGTTTCTGCTGTAAAAACACCCAACAATACGGTAGCAGATAAAAAACCGGTCGGACAGGGCAGCGCCAGTGCCGTTATTCCACTGACTGTTGCCGCCAGTATTGCAACCCGTGCACTGGAAAATCCATCAGATGATCAAAATGCCAGTGGACATACAGCGTTATCGTCACAAAATACACAGCCTAATAGCGTAGGCGGCAGCCCAGAAGAGCAGCTCAAACATCTTCGTCAGCAGCTTGTTGAGTCCAACGCCGAAATGACCCTGCTGGCCGAAAAAAATCTGCAACTGAGTAATCAGGTCAGCGCCCTGAGTATTGAGATGAAATCTTTGCAGGCGACACTGGCTGAAGGGGAGCATTTCCGTCAGGAAGCGGCAATGCGGTTGACGCAGGCTGACTTGCAAGCAAAACAGTTGGCTGAGTTACAGGTCAAATATGGCAAGCTTGAATCATCATCGGCATCGCTGACTTATCAGATGGCCAACAGTTGGCCGGTTGCAATTGCAGTCGGTGTGATCCCGCCGACCATTATCGGCTTCTTACTGTGGGTCTTGTATCGGGTTCGCCAGCGTAAACAGCAGGACATGCTGTCACAAGCATTTGAAGAGCATAAAAGTAAAACCGTACCGTATCCTGACAGTGTTAATTTATTGGCGGAAGAGACTCCAGATCTGAACCGTTCAGATGATCTGTTGATTGATCCTGACTGGAACGCGATTACCGCCTCAGATTTGAGCGAACACAGCAGCTCTGATGCTACTGCGGTAGGTGCGCCGTTAGCCGATGCGACACAGCAGAGTAAACCTGATACTGAGGATAAATCACATTCTGTGTTACTCGATGATCCTTTCACCGCCTCTGTGCCGGAGAGTGATCTCACTGGCACCCATGCGCAAACCTTGCCTGAGCCCCCATCACTGTTTGCGGGGTTGGATGAGTCTATCTATTCACCTGCAGCATTGCAGCCGGAGGCCGATCTTCTGTCATCAGAAATGGAAGCGCCGTCAGAGGCTCGTTTGGCATCTGCTAAGACAAGTAAGCCTGATGGGGGATCAGAGAGTGCTTCTTTCCCTGAATCGGCCTTTGCATCATCGGCAATGTTAGTGCCGAAATTGCAGGATAGCGCGGTAGAGAGTCAGACCAACCACGAAAGCGAGGAGCTGGCCTCACTGGTTGATAATGATTTAGCGCACGGTGATATGCTCGGTGGTGAGCAAAATCTTGAGCTGGGGGATGATATCGTCAATGTCATGTTATCCACCCCGACACGTCAGCATGGCTCACCGCTGGATCTTGATGATGACGTACACCTGCTGGCCGACAGCAATGATGATACCGATTCGGTATTGCTGCTCAGTGATGAAGAGCTGTTTGAGTCAGCCCTACCGTTGCAATCTGAGTCAGTCAGCGCTGATATAGCGGATACAGATATCTTAAATACAAATATCTCAAATATAGATACCTCGGACGCAGATATCGCGAATATAAATATCACCAGCACAGAGACAGCCGCACAAATAGCGACTGAGACTGTGCCAACGCTGGAAGTGCGTCAACCTGTCGCAGCTATTCCAGCCAAAACCCCACTGTTTGATCTGCCAGATATGACCGAGGCCGATTTTGATCTCTCAACTCCGCTGCTTCCACAAGCGGAGCACTGGTCGATGCCGCTGCCGCCAGAGCCACAGTCAGAGCATGAAGATTGGGGCGCGCAGCCAAATCTGATGGCCGATCAGCTCTCTCCTGAAGAGCGCGACGGTGTTACCAAGCCTTTTGTTCGCGCGTTGCATACACGCCAGCCTGTTGCTGAAGATGTAAATCATGATGAGGATATGACCGATGATCTGGTCGGTAAATTGATTTTGGCGCGCGCTTATCTGGATATAGATGATCCAGAAGGTGCGGTTGCACTGCTCAATGAGGTCATCGCACAGGGTTCTGAAAGTCAGCAACAGCAGGCGCGAAAAATGCTGCAAGAAGTTACGTCAGCATAACCTGATTATCAGGAGAGTATGCTATGCGTAATTGTGCGTTTATATCCTACATAAAGTATGGGCTTTAGGGTTTGTGTTGTGTAGGCGCGGAAAATAAACGTTAGAAACTGATCATGCGGTGGCTACAGGCCGCCGCTTTTTGTTTATAATCGCACGTTTTATTGTCGTTAAGGGTAAGTTGACCATGCGTATTGCACTGGGCATTGAATACGATGGAAGCCGTTATTGCGGTTGGCAGCGTCAGCAAGAAGTTGACAGTGTGCAAGAGCGTTTAGAAAAAGCACTCTCAAAAGTGGCAAACCATCCGGTGAATGTCTTTTGTGCAGGACGCACAGACTCAGGTGTACACGGTACGGGGCAAGTGGTGCATTTTGATACCGATTCGGTGCGTAAAGATGCGGCATGGACACTCGGTACAAACGCCAATCTGCCTGATGATATTGCCGTGCGTTGGGCTACCGAAGTATCGGAAGAGTTTCATGCGCGTTTTAGTGCTACCGCACGCCGCTATCGCTACATTATTTATAATTACGGCTACCGCCCAGCTATCTTACGCCACGGTGTGACGCATTATCACCACCCGCTTGATGTTGAAAAAATGCAACGCGCGGGGCAGTATCTGCTCGGTGAGCATGACTTTACCTCATTTCGTGCGTTGCAGTGTCAGTCTCACTCACCTTGGCGGACCATTGAGCACCTGAATATAACCCGTCAGGGTCATTATGTGATTGTGGATGTAAAAGCGAATGCCTTCTTGCACCATATGGTGCGAAATATTGTGGGCAGTTTGCTGGAAGTGGGGGCAGGGCATCAGCCAGAGGCATGGATTGACACTGTTCTGGCAGCTAAAGATCGTCGTATTGCTGCGGCAACAGCAAAAGCTGCTGGATTGTATCTTGTTGCGGTAGATTATCCGGCGCAATTTGCCTTACCAGCGCCGATGCTTGGCCCACTGTTTATTGCTGACTGACTGTTACGAGAGCACATTGGCTGAGGATAGACTCGTAGAACGTCTTTCAGCCATTATTGTGGTCGCTGTTATCCCATAGTGAGTCGGTGCACCCTATTTGAGTATAAAACCGGATTTATCAAGGATGTGAAGCCATGGCGCTGCTGAGTTCGCTGATTGATTTTATTTTGCACATTGATGTGCACCTGACCATGCTGGTGGCGCAATATGGCCTGTGGATTTACGGCATTCTGTTTTTAATTATTTTCTGTGAAACCGGGCTGGTTGTTACTCCGTTTTTACCCGGTGACTCGCTGCTGTTTGTGGCCGGAACACTGGCGGCAACCGGCCAGATGGATGCGCATTTGCTGGTGGTTTTACTGATTATTGCTGCGATTACCGGAGACGCACTGAACTACAGTATAGGGCGCTTATTTGGTGAACGTTTGTTCAGTAATCCGCATTCACGCTTATTTAAACGTCAGCATCTTGAACGTACTCAGCAGTTTTATGCGCGTCACGGGGGGAAAACTATTATTTTTGCCCGTTTCGTGCCTATAGTTCGCACGTTTGCCCCGTTTGTTGCTGGTATGGGGCGTATGCACTACCGACATTTTGCACTGTTTAATGTGATTGGTGGTCTCGTGTGGGTGACAGGGTTTGTTTATGCCGGTTACTACTTTGGCAATATCCCTGTGATCAAACAGAATCTTGAGTTATTGATTTTAGGGATTATTTTTGTTTCGGTGCTGCCTGGTATTATTGAATTTTGGCGGCAGCGTCGCCGTCATTCATCAGAAACCGCATCGAAATAGAGTAAAAACTCAGCGTCAAATGAGTCGGTAGGCTGGTCGGGTATGACCAGTTTTTTATCCACAGCGTGAATCTGATGTGGTTTAATGTGCGGTATTTCCTGAGCTTACACTGCTACAGGCGGTGCTGTTAAAACACAAGGTTGAAAGGTCATCCATGAGCTGGATCGAGCGTATTATTAACAAAACAAATATCGTCTCCTCGCGCAAGGCAAGTATTCCTGAGGGAGTATGGACCAAATGTGATGGCTGCGAACAAGTTTTGTACCGTGCTGAACTGGAACGGAATCTGGAAGTGTGCCCGAAGTGTGGCCACCACATGCGTATCACTGCCCGTCGTCGGTTGTTGAGCTTTCTTGATGAGGGTACCGGTGTTGAGTTCGCCGAAGAGCTAGAGCCGAAAGATATTCTGAAGTTCAAAGACTCTAAGCGTTATAAAGACAGACTCAGCGCTGCACAAAAAGAGACCGGTGAAAAAGATGCACTGATCGTCATGCAGGGTGCGCTGATGGGCATACCGGTTGTGGCGGCTGCTTTTGAGTTCTCTTTTATGGGCGGATCAATGGCTTCTGTGGTAGGTGCCCGTTTTGTGCGTGCCGTGGATAAAGCCATTGAACTGAATTCACCGTTAGTTTGCTTCTCTGCCAGCGGCGGTGCACGTATGCAAGAAGCGCTATTCTCACTGATGCAAATGGCAAAAACCAGTGCTGCGTTGGCGCGCTTAAGTCAAAAAGGGCTGCCATTTATTTCAGTACTGACCGACCCAACGATGGGCGGTGTTTCTGCAAGTTTAGCAATGCTAGGTGATATCAACATCGGTGAGCCTAAAGCTCTGATTGGTTTTGCAGGGCCACGAGTTATCGAGCAAACCGTGCGTGAAACATTGCCATCAGGCTTCCAGCGCAGTGAGTTTTTGCTGGCAAAAGGCGCGATTGACATGATCATTCCGCGTTTGGAAATGCGTCAGCGTCTGGCTGGTTTACTGGCAAAAATGACGTTACAACCGTCACCGTTGGTTGTGCCAGCACAGCGTCCGGTTGAAGAGGTTGCTGCGGTTGACACTGAGACTGAGGCAGACACACTGTCAGCCAAGTCAGATACTGACGAAAAATAACCTACTGATTGCGGGTCAGCGCGTATTGGTTGCTGACCCGCAGTGGTTGTTTTTGACTGTATTGATACTGGTCATTACATATGAAAACTCGCGTAAGAACATAACTACACGATAACAGCCGCGCAGGGAAAATGCGCGCTAGGTAGATGTATGATGAAGACTCTGACTCCTCCCCAAGCCACGTCGCCTCTCGCTACGTGGCTTTCTTATCTTGAAAACCTCCACAATACGACCATTGATCTGGGGCTGGCACGCATTCAGCAGGTTGCCACTGCGCTGGGTATTACTAAACCCGCTCCGACAGTGATCACGGTTGCCGGTACAAATGGCAAGGGTACAACTTGCCGGATGCTGGAAGTGATCTTAATGCAGGCCGGATACCGTGTGGGTGTGTACTCCTCCCCGCATCTGCTGCGTTATACCGAGCGGGTTCGCATACAGGGCGATGAGCTGAGTGAGCCACTGCACAGTGCCGCTTTTAGCGCTATTGAATCGGGGCGTGGAACAACATCACTGACCTATTTTGAGTTCAGCACCCTGTCGGCATTAAAACTGTTTACCGATGCGGTACTGGATGTCGTCATTCTGGAAGTCGGATTGGGCGGGCGCTTGGATGCGACCAACATTGTTGACAGTGATGTGGCAGTTATTACCAGTATCGACCTTGATCATACCGACTGGCTAGGCAACTCTCGTGAAAGTATTGGCCGTGAAAAAGCCGGTATTTTCCGAGCACATTGTCCGGCGGTGGTGGGTGAGCCGGATATGCCTCAATCTATCGCACAGACGGCAAATAACCTTGGCACAACACTGTACCGTGTCGGCGCTGAGTGGGCATATCACCTGTCAGATGCCGAAAATCCATCAACATGGTGCTGGCAGTGTGGTGACATGCAGCGTGATAATCTGCCGTTGCCTCAGATCCCGCTGCCGAATGCCGCTAGTGCATTGACCGCATTACACCTTAGTGGGCTGCAAGTCAGTGACGATGCTATTTACCAAGGGCTGCTACAGGCTGCATTACCGGGGCGTTTTCAGCAGGTGATGCAAAACCCAACCGTTATTTTAGATGTGGCTCATAATCCGCATGCGGCACGCTATTTGGCGACTCGTCTGCAAGAGCGTCGTACCAATCCGGCACTGGGGCAAGTGTATGCGGTAGTGGGGATGCTGGCAGATAAAGATGCGGCAGGTGCCTTACAGGTTCTGTATCCTCATATTGATCATTGGTTTTGTGCTACGTTGGCAGGGCCGCGTGGTCAGCTGGGGCGTGATTTAGCCGCTATTTTATCGCAGATTGCTGTTCATCATGCCGATGCTGCAGGCCAAAATAGGGTGCAGGTTACTGACGAGAGTCAAAATCTAGCTGTAGATACGGATATACAGGCATTTGATTCGGTGACTCACGCATGGAGTGCGGTATTAACCTGTGCACAGCCACAAGATTTGGTGATTGTCTTCGGCTCGTTTTACACTGTGGCTGATGTAATGGAAGTAATCAGCGCCAAGCCAGCACATCAGCTAGCAAACAAGGAGGGCTAAAGTGGCAAGTCAATTTCAAAATCGTTTAGTCGGTGCCGTGGTATTAGTGGCACTGGGTGTGATTATTCTGCCCGATGTTTTAGACAGCCAGAAAAAGCACCAAGAGGATTTTGCGGCTATCCCTCTGAAACCAACAGTACAAGAGACCGGTAACCGGCCTGATCTGCCTCCGGCAATTTCACAGCCATTACAACCGTTACCGTCGGGGGAGCCTGATTTACCGGAAACCGTTGATCCAATGCAGTCAGCGCAAGACAGTAACTCAGTACCAACGCCGGTAGCACCGCCAACACTGGCACCAACCACCACGGCAAAAACGCCGGAAGTGAACAAGCCTGTGCCAACAAAGCCGGTGGTCAGTAAACCGGTTACACCGCCGGTAGTTGCACCGACTGAAGTAGCAAAACAACCGGAAAAAACTAAACCAGAGGCTGCGCCCAGTGGTAAAGCCTACGTGGTTCAGTTGGGGGCGTTAAAAAATGCTGATAAGGTCAATGAATTACTCGGTAAACTTCGTGCCGGCGGATATAAAGCGTACAGTCAGCCTTCACCAGCGGCTGCTGGCCAATTAAACCGAATCTATGTCGGGCCTGATACCAGTAAAGAAAAACTTCTTTTTGCACTGGATGACATGCAGCGGTTGACCGGTCTGCGCGGGCAGGTTCGGGGATTTGATCCGTTACGCCACTAGTTATTTTTGGCGTGAAATTTATATACGCAAACGTTTTCTTTTTTTGTTAGAATGCGCGCAACAGACGCGTCAGGATAAAATATGGTCTGGGTAGATTACGCAATTTTGGGTGTTATTGGTTTCTCGTCACTGGTGAGTTTGGTACGCGGTTTTGTCCGTGAAGCACTCTCGTTAGTGACATGGGTAGTGGCTTTTTTTGTGGCGAGTCATTTTTACCCTGAATTAGCGCAGTACTTTACACAATTTCAAGACCCCATGTTGCGCAATGGAACCGCTATTGCCGCGCTGTTCGTCGCTACACTTATTGCCGGATCAGTAATCAATTATGTGATCGGTCAGTTAGTTGAGAAAACCGGCCTGTCGGGTACCGATCGGGTGTTGGGGATCTGCTTTGGTGCGTTGCGAGGCGTGTTAATTATTGCAGCCATCTTGTTCTTCCTCGACTCTTTTACTGGCTTCTCTAAAACTGAGTGGTGGCAACAATCGGTTCTGATCCCGCAGTTTGGTACCGTCATCCAATGGTTTTTTGAATACCTGAAAGGTTCGTCCAGCTTCCTGCCCAAATTGCCGATGTAGCGCTATGCGGGCACTTGTAGAGGAAATAGAGGAAACATGTGTGGTATTGTCGGTATGGTCGGTTTCACCCCGGTCAATCAATCCATCTATGATGCGCTAACGTTGTTGCAGCATCGTGGTCAAGATGCCGCAGGCATCGTCACCATTGATAGCCAAAATGCGTTTCGGTTGCGAAAAGCGAATGGATTGGTCAAGGATGTATTCGAGGCGCGGCATATGCTGCGGCTGCAGGGCAATGTAGGGATAGGGCATGTGCGCTATCCTACCGCCGGCAGCTCCAGTGCTTCTGAAGCGCAACCTTTCTATGTTAACTCTCCTTTTGGTATATCTTTGGCACATAACGGTAATCTGACCAATGCCATTGAGCTAAAAAGTAAACTCTTCCAAGTTGCCCGCCGCCACGTTAACACCACCTCTGATTCTGAAGTGTTGCTTAATATTCTGGCCAATGAACTTAACCGTTTTGATCATTATCCACTGACCCAAGATAATGTGTTTGCCGCGGTAAGCGCGCTGCATAAACTGGTTCGTGGTGCGTATGCTTGTGTAGCCATGATTATCGGTAATGGGATGCTGGCGTTTCGTGATCCTAACGGCATTCGGCCTCTCGTGCTTGGCAAACGGTTGCTTGATGACGGGCGTCTTGAGTACATGGTTGCATCAGAAACCGTGGCACTTGATGCGGTCGGTTTTGAATTTGTGCGTGATGTTGCACCGGGTGAGGCGATTTACATCACCTTTGATGGTGAGCTTTACACCCAGCAATGTGCCGAAAATCCGCGCACTTGCCCGTGTATTTTTGAGTTCGTCTATTTTGCCCGCCCAGACTCATTCATTGATAAAGTCTCGGTTTACAGCGCCCGTGTACATATGGGGCAGCGTTTGGGTGAGAAAATTGCACGTGAGTGGCAGGATTTGGATATCGATGTGGTGATTCCAATCCCTGAAACCTCCTGCGATATCGCTCTTGAAATTGCACGTATTTTAGATAAACCATATCGTCAAGGTTATGTAAAAAACCGCTACGTTGGCCGAACCTTTATCATGCCTGAGCAGCAACTGCGCCGTCAGTCGGTACGCCGTAAACTCAATGCGATTAAATCTGAGTTTCGCGGTAAAAATGTGCTGTTGGTGGATGACTCGATTGTTCGCGGCACAACCTCTGAGCAGATTGTGGAAATGGCCCGTGAAGCTGGTGCGAAAAAGGTCTACTTTGCCTCTGCCGCCCCTGAAATTCGCTTCCCTAACGTGTATGGTATTGATATGCCAAGCCCACACGAGCTGATAGCGTACGGGCGTGAAGTGCCTGAAATTGCTCGTATGATTGGTGCTGATGCTCTGATTTTTCAGGATTTAACTGATCTTGTTGCTGCGGTACAAGAAGAGAACCCTGAGATCAAAGAGTTTGAAACTTCGGTGTTTAACGGGGTTTATATCACCCAAGATGTTAATCAGGGCTATTTAGAGTACCTTGACTCTTTGCGTAATGATGATGCAAAAGCACAATTACAAATGAATACTTCAAGTTTAGATCTGCACAACGAACGCTGATATTAGTGTGCCGTTAATGGTTTAAAATGCTTTAAAGAGGATGTTAAGAAAGACTTTAAAGCTGACCTGAGGGTAAACCTGTCATTGAGTGCCACCGCAGTAATGCTGTGTGGCAGCCATGGCAGGTTTTTTTATCGCCGTTATTGATTCGTTTTGGTGATTACTGCTATAGATTAGACATTCTCATGTGCTAGAAGTCATCGAATCGGCTGTGGTATAAACAGATTCTTTCCTTAAAAAAGTATTTTTGTATGCCCGCGTCTCACTTATCGTCAATGCCGTTGCCGACACCCGAAACTGTCTTTGATACTCAATGTGCAGCAGATAATACTGCGGTTGAATTAGCAGTGGCTAACTACCTTGCTACACATCAGGTATTGGCTTTATCAGTACAAGATCAGCAAGGGCTCTGGAGTGCACCGGTTTATTATGCGGCCAGTTCAGGATCTCGGTTGATTTTTCTTTCGCGCTTAGAGAGCCGGCATGCACAGGCAGTATTACAAAATCCGCATGTGGCGTTGAGTATTTATACCGACAGTTGTCAGTGGAATAAAATCCAAGGTTTACAAGGTGTCGGGAGTGTTCGGCTGCTTGAACAAGTTGAACTTGATTTAGCTAAGGCGCAGTATTTAAAGCGTTTTAACTTTATTTTGCAGGATGAAAAGCTGTTGCAATCTATGGCTAAAGTGAGCTGGTTTATGTTGGATATTGAGCAGCTTTTTTGGCTGGATAATCAAGCTGGTTTAGGTCAGCGAATAGCCATTAATGTCAACTCACCGGAGTATCAACAGGCATGGAACGTACACGCTTAATTGTCGGAATATCAGGAGCAAGCGGTGCTATTTATGGCATTCGTTTACTCGAGGTACTGCAACAGTTACCCGAAATCGAAACCCATTTGATCATCAGTCAAGCTGCTCGCAGAACACTTGATCTTGAAACCGATTATAGTTTGCGTCAGGTGACCGAACTGGCTGATGTGTACCATGATGTTCGTAACATTGCAGCATCAGTTTCATCTGGGTCATTTCGTACCTGTGGCATGGTGATCTTGCCTTGCTCCATCAAAACGCTATCCGGCATTGTGCACAGTTATGCCGATGATCTCTTGGTTCGTGCGGCGGATGTGGTGCTAAAAGAGCGGCGTCGCTTGTTGCTGGCGGTAAGAGAAACACCGCTTCATCTTGGGCACTTACGCTTGATGACACAAGCCGCTGAACTGGGTGCAGTGATCATGCCGCCGGTTCCCGCGTTTTATCATCGGCCACAAACAATACAAGATCTGGTTGATCAGACCGTAAATCGCGTGCTGGACCAATTTGATCTCCGTTTACCGGCTGATCTGTTTACCCGTTGGAATACACCGGAATAGTGAAGTATTCTCTGAATATGAAATCAATTATGTGATCGCAACCGTTTGCTGTGGCCTTTTAAACAAGGACTCTTTACTATTAGCGCTGCTGTAAATGCCTGAGAGTAAGCAGCCTGTACCGGCATCATCCCTCACATTGAAAATCTGTTTTTTTATCTGCCTGCTAATGTCTATTTAAAGGAATCGGTTCATGTCGACGAACGCTCCGTCACCGCGAAAAAACTCTGTGAATATCGCCCCTGTGTCTGGCTTTGACCGCTATTTTTCGATTACTGCACGTGGAAGTTCAGTCCGCCAAGAGCTGATTGCTGGTGTGACTACCTTCCTTGCGATGGTGTACTCCATCATTGTTGTACCCAATATGCTGGGTGCAGCTGGTTTTAATCAGGGTGCGGTATTTATGGCAACCTGTTTGGTTGCTGCATTTGGTTCTATTTTGATGGGGCTGTGGGCCCGTCTTCCTATGGCCATCGGCTGTGCTATTTCACTGACTGCATTCACCGCATTTAGCTTAGTATTGGGCCAGAACATCAGCATTCCTGTTGCCTTGGGCGCTATTTTCTGGATGGGTATTCTGTTTACGCTGATCAGCGTGACCGGTATCCGTCAGTGGATTTTACGTAACTTACCTACCGGTATTGCGCATGGCACGGGAATAGGTATTGGTCTGTTTTTACTGCTGATTGCCGCAGATAGCGTCAAATTGGTGGTCAAAAACACACAGGCTGGCTTACCTGTACAGTTTGGTGTATTCACCTCTTTCCCTGTCATTATGTCATTACGGGGGTTAGCTGCCATTTTTG
>CAMTGL010000030.1 GCA_947071955.1 uncultured Plesiomonas sp. | reverse complement strand
AATAAAGTCGTCTATTCGGATATAAGCCAGGCTTTGCATGTGGCATTAAAAGATGGTGGTGTATTATGGGCGACAAAGTATCTGATTGCCACTAGAGTTGAACCGGGAAAACTAAATGTTTTGTTTGATGGTAAGTTAAGTGTAGAGTTATCAGGCTATGCTGTGTATAAACCACGATTTATTCAGCCAAATAAAATCATCTCTTTTATTAACGAGATAAAAAATTATGTAGCTAGTCTAGATGTCGTGATAAAGTAACTTTGGTTGCTTATTGGGCCTATAGTGAAATAGATTGATTTGATTATATTAATGAGGTTTATTTGTATGGATATGAAAAAACGCATTGTTAACCGCACTCTATCTAAATTAGTACTCTCTGCAACTTTTGGTTTATTAGCATGGCAACCGGTTGCGGATGCTTGTACTCGCGTATTGTGGAATGATAACCAATTTGCCCCTATTGTTGGTCGTACTATGGATTGGCCTGAATCTACCGATCCAACCTTAACCGTCTTCCCGCGTGGAATAGAGCGTAATGGCAGCTTGGCTGGTACAGAAGTTGTATTTACCGAGAATCCGGCAAAATGGATCTCTAAATACGGCAGCGTGGTCACTACTATTTATGGTATAGGCACTGCAGATGGTATTAATGAACGTGGTTTAGGCGCACACATGCTGTATCTAAAACAGACTGATTTTGGCCCACGTGATACTAGCAAGCAGGGACTTCAGGCTGCATTATGGGCACAGTACCTGCTTGATAATGCGGCTAATGTAAAAGAAGCGATTGAACTCCTTAAGGGGATTCAAGTTGTTATGGTTAAATCACATGGTCATAATGCAACAGTGCATCTGGCAATTGAAGATGCAAGCGGTGATTCGGCCATTATTGAATATGTGAAAGGTGAAATGATGGTTCACCATGGTCGCGAAAATAAAATCATGACCAATGACCCAACCTATGATCAGCAGCTTGAGTTACTGAAAAAACATGACTTCTCAAATCCAAGCAGTGATACACCATTACCCGGTAATGTAAAAGCAACAGATCGTTTCCAACGTGCGGCGTATTACTCAGCAATGCTACCAAAACCTAAGGATGAGCGCTCAGCCGTAGCATCAATGCTTGCCATTGCGCGTAATGTATCAGTGCCGTTTGGCGCACCTTATGCTGACTTTGGAATATATAATACTGAGTACCGTACGGTAGCTAACCTTGCAGATAAACACTATTTCTTTGAATTAACCACTAGCCCGAATGTGCTCTGGGTTGATCTAAATAGCTTTAAACTTGATGCTGGATCCCCAGTAATGATGATTAACCCTGATGATATGAATCTATCGGGTGATGTAAGTAAGAAATTTAAAGAAATTAAAGCACCGTTTTAATGACATATAACTTATTTGATAATGACTCTTTATAATTAGGGTGATATCGAAAAATAAAAAGGGCACTGATCCTATTAAAGTCAGTGCCCTTTTTTTATCCAATAGCACCAAAATGCTCTGCCATTTAAGCAGGGGTAAAAAGTTAAGTTATCGTAGTGTAAACCCGTTAGTTGCTTTTATATGTTGTTAATTTACACGGGTGATTTTTGTAGTGCATCAATATTTGCAAGTTGTTGAATTGATTTTTTAAACAGATCAAACGCACGGCTAGAGTGCTGCTCTGTTAGCATTATCGCTCGCGGAATATCGCGGTTAAGTACTGCTTGCATCAGCTTTTCGTGCTCACCGTTATCATGATAACGCTTATCATAATCTAAATGCACACTCACCCATACGTGCCGATAGCGGGCAATTTGCTCAAGAATATTTTGCAAAAACTCCTGCATTTTAGGGTTATTACTGCCGCTAAACAGTGCTAAATGAAACTGACTGTGCCTGATTTCCCACTCATCATAATCAATGTTCGGGTTTGCCGGATCATCTATTCTGGCTAGTTTATGGTGGCTGGTCAGAACATTGAGCTCCCACTCTTCGCTGCCTTGCTCGATCGATTTGGTCAGTAAAATACGCTCTAAAATCTGCCTGGTTTCAAGAATATCTTCCAATTCTGCAACGGAAACCGGTGCAACCCAACAGCCTTTTTGTGGCTCAATACAGACAAATTTTGACCATGATAACTTAATAAGAGCTTCACGAATGGGTGATGCGCCAACGCCGTAATGCTCTTTTAATTCAGCTACAACCAGTTTTTGACTTGGCTTTAATATCCCTAACAGAATGTCTTTTTTTATAATATGGAATATTTTATCGGTAATGGTTTGACTCGACACACTTTCCCCCAAAAAACAACATGCAGATCAATGAATAATAATGGTAGTGAAGAAGTGAAGCACTGTTGCTTTTTTACTGCAGAGTATGTCGTTTTTATAACAGGCCTACTATTGCATATCAAAAAATTACATGGAAAGTGTGAGCAGTAAGGAGTTTATTTTTCTCTATTTAGGTTCACACCGCTGAGCTGTAAATAAAGTGCTAAATACGTGAGATTAAAACTAAAAAAATATTGCATAGTTCAGTCGTTATGCGGTTAGATCTTCAATTATATGTAAATCTCATCAAAAGGGGATTGTAGTGAAATTAGATGAGATCGCCCAATTAGCCGGAGTGTCACGTACTACGGCCAGTTATGTCATTAATGGCAAGGCAAAACAGTACCGTGTGAGCGATAAAACGGTCGAGAAAGTGATGGCGGTAGTGCGCGAGCACAACTATCAGCCCAATGCAGTGGCGGCTGGTTTGCGGGCAGGGCGAACCCGTTCGATTGGGTTAGTGATCCCCGATCTGGAGAATACCAGTTATACCCGTATTGCGAACCATTTAGAGCGCCGTGCGCGTCAGCATGGTTATCAATTACTGATTGCCTGCTCGGAAGATAATACTGACAACGAGATGCGCTGTGTTAGCCATCTGTTGCAGCGTCAGGTAGATGCTCTGATTGTCTCTACGGCGCTTTCATCAACCCATGCGTTTTATCAGCAGTGGGCAGGGCGCGATTTGCCGATTATCGCCCTCGACCGTGCGCTTGATCCCCAGCACTTTATCAGTGTTGTGGGGGCTGACCGTGCTGATGCTGAAGTGCTCGGACATGAGCTGTTGCAGCAAAAAGATGTTGCTTCGATTGTTTATGTGGGCGCACTGCCTGAGTTATCGGTAAGTCAGCTGCGTGAGCAGGGTTTTCGTCAGGCTTGTGAGGGGGATAAGCGCAGTATCACTTATTTGCATGCGGCCAGTTATGAGCGTGATGCTGCTGCCGTACGTTTTAAAACGTGGTTGCAGGATAATCCACTGCCTGATGCGCTGTTTACAACGTCGTTTGCACTGCTGCAAGGCGTGCTTGATGAGATCATTGCTCATTACGGCAAGATCCCCTCTTCACTGACGATTGCCACATTTGGTGATCACGAATTATTAGATTTTCTGGGCTGTAAGGTGATGTCACTGTCACAGCGCCATCGTGATGTGGCTGAAACCGTATTGAAACTGGTGTTGGATAGCCTTGATGGTACTGACAAACCGCAGCCGGGAATGACCCGTATGCAGCGTAAGCTGACATGGCGCGGTACGTTGAGCCGTTTGCATAGCGCAGAGTAAGCGTTTAGCTGTGTTACCAAAAAGAACCCGCGCACCTGCCTTTACAGGTAGGTGCGCCATTTACGTCATTACCGTGTAATAGCGTAAATAGCGCAGTACATGAAAAACCACGCCATTAGAACAAGAGAACCACCACCACCACACCGTATATCAGTATTGAACCTCAGATCTCCGGCTGCCAGTTAATCGGTGCTAAGCCTTTTTGCTGTAAAATCTGGTTGGTTTGTGAGAAGTGTTTACACCCGAGAAAACCGCGGTGTGCCGAAAGCGGTGAAGGGTGTGGTGCGGTTAATACATGATGGCGCTGACGATCAATCATCTGCCCTTTTTTCTGTGCATGCGCCCCCCATAGCAGGAAAATAACCCCCTCGCGGTGCGTATTAATTGCGGAAATTACTGCATCGGTAAAGGTTTCCCAGCCAAATTTGGCGTGTGAATGCGCCTTGCTACGCTCTACGGTTAATACCGTGTTGAGCAGTAAAATTCCCTGCGTTGTCCAGCTGCTTAAACAGCCATGATTGGGTATTTCAAAGCCGGGAATATCGGTTTTCAGCTCTTTATACATATTGAGCAGTGAAGGGGGCGTTGCAATGCCCGGTTGCACTGAAAAGCATAATCCGTGTGCTTGGTTCGGCCCGTGATACGGATCTTGCCCTAGAATGACAACTTTCACCTGATCAAATGGTGTATAGCGAAAAGCACTGAAAACATCTTTTTCTGGGGGATAAATCTCTTTTCCTGCGGCTCTTTCTGCGGCAACACGCTGCATGATATCCATAAAATAGGGTTGTTGCTTTTCCGCCCCAATAACCGAACTCCAAGTTTGTTCTGGCATGTTGAACCTCTTCGTGATTCAGCAAAATGAGCAGAACGATAACGCTACTCATCTCTCATCAATAGATAGAAAGCCCTCAGCTTACCCTGTTGCCCATCACACTGGCCAGCCGCAGTTTTGGCTGCATTGTCTCTTTGTTGCTATGCTGTTAACAAAAGGCAGGCGATGTTGAGGTATTTATGTCGATGATCAGCGCAAAAGAGTTTGCTCAGTGGCTGTTTGAACGTTTTAAAAATAATAAACAGGGGGTTTATTTAACCCGTAAAGACATCAGCTTACTGACCGGTCGAACCAAGTTTTCACTCGATTTTGTACACGATATTCACCATGAGCTGATGCCGCTTGGTATGGCATTCTCAACGGATACGACCCGTGAGTATTTTTTCCTGTTGCCTCTGTCACAACAATACTGGCGGCATGCACTGGAAGAGCAGTATCAGCATGATTTTATGAATGTCTTACAGTTCGATAAATTAGAGAAGAGCTAAGCCCGAATCTAGATCAGTTTTTACTTATTCTGAATTTGCGCGCGTAAAGTTAAATGTGCGGCGGATCATTTTTAGCTGTGCAATTAGCCCTTACTTTTGATCTGGATATTGACATAAATCAAGCAAGGTCACACAATAACCATCAACAAAGGTTGTAAACTATCAACTCTTTCTATAATTACCTTGCGGGAGATCGCTATGATTACTGGAATTCAGATCACTAAAGCAGCAAATGACTCACTGCTGAACTCTTTCTGGTTACTAGACAGCACCACTAATGAAGCTCGTTGTGTTTGTGCAAAGAGTGATTTTGCTGAAGACCAGATCGTACCGGTTAATGAACTGGGTGACATTGAGTACCGTGAAGTGGCGCTAGATGTAGCACCAACAGTACGTGTTGAAGGTGGTCAGCACCTGAACGTTAACGTACTCAAGCGTGAAACACTCGAAGATGCGGTCAATCACCCAGAAAAGTACCCACAACTGACTATTCGTGTTTCTGGTTATGCAGTGCGTTTCAACTCACTGACTCCAGAACAGCAGCGTGACGTGATTACCCGTACCTTTACACAAAGCCTGTAAATATTGGTGATACACCGCTAAGTTGTTTATTTAGCTGCAAAAAGGAGACTTTATGTCTCCTTTTTTTATTTGGATCGTTGTTACATTCCGCTCATCTCTTCCTTGCATTCTAGTCACAGATGTTTTGCTGTTTTTATGGTAGTTTATTCAACAATGCTAGCGGTTAGTTATGACTAGCAATAAAAAAGTGATAAACCACGATTAAGTACAGGAATTCTTACATGAAATTAATAGCGAAACTCATCGCCGGGATACTGGCTGGGGTGATCTTCGGCTTTCTTGCCCCCGAATGGTTTTTACGTACACTGTTAACCGTAAAAGTGCTGATTGGTGAAATGATTAATTTTACTATCCCACTGATTATTTTGTTTTTTATTACCAGTGGTATTGCCAGTTTGCCGCAAAATTCGGGTAAGTTGCTCGGTAAAACGGTGGGGCTGGCGTACGCCTCAACCATTGTTGCTGGCACGGTAGCGTTTCTGATCGCCAGTCAGGTTATTCCACTGTTAACACCGGTCACTGAATCTGTCGCACACAATGCGGTAAAATTAGAGCCATTTATGCAGATGTCGATTCCCCCACTATTTGGGGTGATGACCGCACTGGCAACGGCATTTTTGTTCGGGATCGGGATCAGTAAAACACAGAACGTCACACTGAAATCTGCCAGTGATGGTGGCCGTGACATTATTGATGGTTTACTGGCAAAGGTCATTATTCCTTTGCTGCCACTGTATATTGCGGGCGTTTTTGCCGAAATGACCCTTGATGGTACAGTCTTTAGCACCTTGAAAACGTTCGGTATTGTGTTGGTTCTGGCAATCAGTATGCACTGGTTGTGGTTGACCGTACTGTATGTTGCTGCGGGCTTGGTATCTGGCCGTTCACCGCTGTTTTTACTTCGTACTATGCTGCCAGCCTATTTTACTGCAGTGGGGACGATGTCATCTGCCGCCACTATTCCAGTCACATTGCGTCAGAGTAAAGCAATGGGGGTGAGTGAGGGGGTGGCAAACTTTACCGTTCCACTGTGCGCGACCATTCATCTCTCCGGTTCGACCATTACCTTAGTGACCTGTGCGACTGCGGTTATGTATCTGGCACAGCACATGGCTATTCCAAGCCTGCTGACCATGCTGCCGTTTATTTTGATGCTGGGTGTTACTATGATTGCTGCTCCAGGTGCACCTGGTGGTGCGGTCATGTCAGCACTGGGTCTGTTGGGCTCAATGCTCGGGTTTACCGAAGCACAGTTGGCACTGATGATTGCTCTGTATCTGGCTCAAGATAGTTTTGGTACGGCCTGTAACGTGACCGGTGATGGCGCAATCAGTTTACTGGTTGATAATGGCCTGCCGCATGAGAACCCGAATCAGGCCAAGGCTACGCAGGCGTAAGCCGCGTGGTTTAGTCCGATTGAACGGCATGTTTTCATGTTTTTGATGATCACGGCAACTTTCCGGCAATACAGAAGGCGCTTCCTTGTCAGAGGGTCGCGCCTTCTTTGCGTGGTATGGTGTTTACTGTTTGGCGGAGTGCTCAGTGGTTGCGCGCCTTCGGCAATGAGCTTTCGCACTGACGAAGCTTGTACTCCACGTTTATCGCTACATTTATTGTATGAAGCGCAAAACCCCGATGCGATTGCGTTTCGCAACAGTGAAGATGAGCGTTTTTATTTATCTGCGCCATTACTGCAATGCCAGCATATTGATGATGTTTTTTATATCTATTCAATGGATGGCAGTGGGCCAACCATTCGGCTGGATTTGTCAGCTCAAGGGCAAGCGATACTATCGACACAAACCCGTGAACATGTGCGGGGCAATTTGGCGGTACTGATTGATGGACAACTGCTCTCGATGCCAATTATTCAGATGCCGATAGATGGCAGCTCATTGCTGATTGACGGCATTGCTGATGAGGTTGTGGCAAAGTCATTGGTCCATTCGATACGAGCTCAAAGTAATATCGGCCGTTATCAGCAGGCGATAAGCACAGTGCCTCCGGTGATTTTTCAAGCCGGAATGCCGTTGTTTCCGGTAGAAAAAAGTACGTTTGTACCCACACTGCCGCAGCCCGATGCGCCATTATCAGGTCAGGCCGAGATTGCAACACCATTGGCGACAGTAACGCCGACTGCTGATACCCCCGAAACGGATATGCCGGATGCTACTAACGCAGCGCAAGCGTTAAGCAGTCACCCGCCAGCTTTTGTGCCTACGGTGCTTATACCAACGTCATCAGCAGGATTAAGCGAACCGGATATCTCTGCGGTAAAGCAAAAACTACGTTCAATGCCGACCAGTGCTTATACTATTCAGCTGATTGCTACCCCAAACTATCCGTTGGCCAAGGCGGTAGAGCAGGAGCGTAATATTCCGTCAGCCGGTACACCTATGCCGCGCTATCTGTATAAAACGCTGCGGCATAAACAAGAGTGGTATTTGGTGGTGTTGGGGGAGTACGGGTCATTGCAAGAGGCACGAACGGTGGCACAGCAGCATGTAACGCCGTATTACACTGATGCGTGGATCAAAAGTGTGCGTAAAGTTCATCAAGAATTAGCTGAACCTGAGTCTGCAATGTAAATGAAAACCGGTTAATAAACTGATTTTAAAGAATAAAAAGCCGATTCCCTGTTGGGATTCGGCTTTTTATTTTGTATTTTACTTGATGTTTTACTTCATATTTTCGTGAGTTTTTTTAGTACATTATCGCCAGTTTGTTTGAGTAGTTTACAGCAGCGTCTTGGTGAGCCACTGTTTGAGCTGCGCAAAATCGGCGGACATCGGTTCGGATAACAGAGGAAGATTAGCACGTGCGGCTAACGCCGGCGGCAGTTCTATCTCTTTATCGAGGATCTGCTCGACACTCTCTTTGAATTTTGCCGGATGTGCGGTACATAAAAAGATACCGGTCTCACCCTCTTGCAGTTGCTCGGCTAAGATCCGGTACGCAGTAGCACCGTGCGGTTCACACAAATAGCCTTGCTGATCAAGCTGTTGCAGTGTCTCTTTCATCTGCTCATCACTGACCGAACCGGAGGCCAGTGCCGGAATGCGGCACTCTTTGCGGCGGTACAGCTCTTCAATGCGCGGCCAGTTGTTGGGGCGGCTGACATCCATTGAGTTAGAGAGTGTGGCCACTGTTGCGTTGGGTTGCCACTGTTTGCTAGCCAGATAACGCGGTACGGTATCATTCGCATTGGTGGCGGCAATAAAGCGCTTAACTGGCAGGCCCAGACTTTGTGCCAACAGCCCAGCAGTCAGATTGCCAAAATTACCACTCGGTACAGATACCACCAGTTGATGACGTTTTTCTATCGGCAACTGTGCCACGGCTTCAAAGTAATAACAGATTTGCGCCAGTAACCTGCTGATATTAATTGAGTTCGCTGAGTTAAGACCAATGGCCTGACGCAGCGGTTCATCATCAAATGCTTGTTTTACTAATGCCTGACAGGTATCAAAATCACCCTCTACCGCCAGTGTGTGGATATTCCCACCTAAGGTACAAAATAATTTTTCTTGTAGTGGGCTGATCTTCCCTTTTGGATAGAGGATCACCACTTGAATTTGCTCTATCCCGTAAAAGGCTTGTGCAACGGCAGCCCCTGTATCACCGGATGTGGCTGTTAGAATAGTGATCTTCTCTTTGCCCCTGACATGCTCAAGTACCTGTGCCATAAAGCGACCGCCGAAGTCTTTAAAGGCAAGAGTAGGGCCATGGAATAACTCTAATGCGTAGATGTCATCAGTAACCGGTTGTAAAGCCAATGGGAAGTTAAAGGCGCGATCCACTAAGGCATGCACTTGCTCAGACGGCATTTCATCACCAATTAAGGCGCTGAGAATTTCGCTACTGCGCTCGACAAATGGTAAATCTAGCAGCCGATCAATATTGCTTAGTGCGGGCAAGTCAAATGGGAAAAACAGCCCTTGCTGGCTGCCCAACCCCTGACGTACGGCCTGTGCAAAATTAACCTGTTCGTTGTGATCTTTAATATTGTACAGTTTCATTGGTTACTCCAGTATGCGCGCCCCTGCCAGATCCATGCGGCAGATGTGGACAAATCCTTCGTCATTTTGCAGATAATTTTCCGTCAGCCAGCGCGCAACACGTGTTGCGACAGCATAGTCGGCACAGACGGAAAACAGTGTCGGGCCTGAGCCGGAGATCCCCGTAGTCAGCGCACCGATATCTGCGGCGTGGCGTCGCGCCTCGGCAAAGCCGGGGAGTAAGCGCTCACGATAAGGTTCAGCAATAACATCTTTGATCATCTGTGCCGCCAAACGTGGTTGGCGGCTGTAACAGGCATGGATAAATCCGGCCAGATGACGGCCGTGGGTGATACAGTCTTGGCGGCGGTATTGTGCAGGTAAAATAGCCCGTGCTTCGGCAGTTGAAACCTTAATGCCGGGGTAGGCCATGACCCAATACCATTCATCAAAGCAGGGCACTGATTGGCTGATAATGCCGAGCTCTTCTACCATCAGCTGTAAACCACCAAGATAGCAAGGGGCGACATTATCGTAATGAATGCTGCCGGAGATCCGCCCTTCCAACTCACCCATCATGCTTAACATGGCGTGCTCATCAAACGGGCAATCGTTCCATTCATTTAGCGCAACCAGTGCCGCAACAATCGAGCATGCACTTGAACCTAGCCCCGATCCGATAGGCATATTTTTTTCGAGTACCAGACGTACCGGTTTTGTTTTCTGCCCCTGCAAGTGCAGCCGCTCACTAAAGAGCACCCAGCACTGATACACGATATTTTCATGCGGATTGACCGGCAGTTTATCGACAAAACGGCCACGGCATGAGAGTTCAAACGGCTCGTGACAGGCCTCTGCGCTGACTACATCGCCAAGCAGTGAGCCATCAACCGGTGTTACCGCTGCGCCCAGAACATCAAACCCGACACTCACATTACCGATAGAGGCCGGTGCATAGACTTTAATGACCATTGTTACACTCCACGCTTCCACGGCAGGGTTCGTAATAAATCAGCGAAAATACCGGCTGCTGTGACATCGTTACCCGCACCATAACCGCGCAGTACTAACGGCAGTGGTTGGTAGTAACGGCTGTAAAAGGCCAGCGCATTTTCACCCTCTTTAACTTTATACAGCGGATCACTGCCGTCAACGGCGACAATTGAGACCTTGCAACGGCCCTCTTCAATCTGGCCGACATAGCGCAGCACCTTACCGGCCCGTTCAGCATCGGCCACTCGCACTGCAAAGGCGTGATCAAGTTCTGGTAAACGAGCCATGAAACTCTCTACATCACCAGAGGCATCAAAGTCAGCCGGCAGGACTCCTTCAACCTCAACATCGCTCAGTTCCAGTGAATAGCCCACTTCTCGAGCAAGAATCAGCAACTTACGGGCGACATCCATACCAGAGAGATCATCGCGCGGATCAGGCTCTGTAAAGCCTTTACTGCGTGCCAATGTTGTTGCGGCAGAGAGACTCATACCCTCTTCGAGTTTACCGAACATAAAGGATAATGAGCCGGAAAGTACACCGCTAAAGCGGGTCAGTTCATCACCGGCATTGAGCAGGTTTTGTAGGTTTTCAATGACCGGCAACCCCGCACCTACGTTGGTATCGTACAGGAATTTACGGCGGCTATTTTGCGCTGTACGGCGTAGCAAATGGTAGTACGCCATTGAAGAGGTGTTAGCCTTTTTATTTGGCGTGATAACGTGGAATCCGGCAGCTAAAAATTCGGCATATTGATCAGCAATGTGTTGATCCGAGGTACAATCTACGATCACCGGATTTAGCAGATGGTGTTGATTTACAGCCCGGATCAATCGTGCAAATGAGAATGGCTCTTCGGCAGCACGAATTTGATCTTGCCAGTGATCGAGACCGATCCCGTTGACATCTAGCAGCATGGCCCGTGAATTAGAGAGGCCGCACACGCGCAGTTGAGTATTGCTTTGCGCCAGCAGACGTGGCTGTTGGCGGCGAATTTGCTCAACCAATGCACCACCAACGCCGCCAACACCAATCACAAATACATCAATAACTTGGCGCGAGCTAAACAGGGCTTCATGGCAACTGCGAACCGCGTCGGTCACTTGCTCACCAGCCATCACTGCGGAACTTCACCGCTCGGAAGAGCCCTGAGCAATGGCGACAATATTGATATTGGCTTGGGCAAGCGCCGTGAAAAAGCGTGCCGAGATCCCGCGTGCCGTGCGCATGCCGTCACCGACCACTGAAACAACGGCCAGCTTCTCTTGCACATCCAGCGGTTCGAGCAGGCCATTTTTCAGCTCTAAATAAAACTCATCGGTCAGTGCCCGCTGCGCTTTTGCCAACTCTGATTGCGGCACACAAAAACTGATACTGTACTCAGACGAAGATTGGGTAATTAAAACGACCGAAATACCCGCGCGCGACATCACTGAAAAAACACGGGCAGCCATGCCGACCATTCCTTTCATGCCCGGCCCAGAAACGTTCAGCATCGCCACATTTGATAAATTGGTGATGCCTTTTACATCAAGCTTATCAGCACCGCTATCAGCACCAATTAGTGTGCCTTCAGCTTGTGGATTGGCCGTGTTTTTAATCAAGCAGGGGATCTGGAACTGAGCAATCGGCAGAATAGTACGCGGGTGTAAGACTTTCGCACCGAAGTATGACAGCTCCATCGCCTCTTGGTACGACATCGATTTAAGCAGGCGTGCATCAGGCACTAAACGCGGATCACAGGTGTAAACACCATCAACATCCGTCCAGATCTCACAACACTCTGCACGTAAGCAGGCGGCTAACACCGCTGCTGAGTAGTCAGAACCATTACGGCCCAGTACCACTAATTCGCCTTTTTCATTGCTGGCGGTAAAACCGGCCATCAGTGCTACTGCGCCTTGTGGAATCGGATCAGCCTGACAGCGCGCAGTCGAGATATCAATGTCTACCGTGGATTCAAGATAGCTACCACGGGCCAATAGGCTTGATACCGGATTGATCACTTTTACCGGATAACCACGGGCAATAAATAGCGCTTCCATCACCGCAATAGAGAGCTTTTCACCCCGGCTGATTATACTGGCGTTGATACTGTCAGGGCACTGACGTAACAAGCTGATACCGTGTAGTAATTGGCGTAAATCGGCAAATTCACGTGCAATAAAAGCCTGTACTTTGGCGATATCAAAAGCAGCTAATTCGGCATGCAGCCCTTGCAGCAGATTAGCAAAAATGTGCTCTGCATCGTGAAGATTGGGCTGGATATCCTGTCCGGCTACCGTTTTTTCAATCATAGCCACTAAGTGGTTGGTTATTTTGGCCGGTGCTGAGAGTACGGCGGCCACTTGCCCCTGCTGGGCATTACTTTCAATAATATCGGCAGCACGTGCAAACCGCTCGGCATTAGCCAGTGAAGTTCCACCAAATTTTAGTACTCGCATCACAGCTCTCCCTTCGCTGAATGAATATCCGTTTTCTGAGCGAATCAGCTGGTTAGCAGAGTCTCGCGCAAAAACTGTGGTCTATATTGCCGTATCTATCCTGCTGCAGTAGCCATCAAAATCGATACGTAAAACCGGCTCAAAAAAAAGGCCCGTTCCTTGGGGGGATACGGGCCTGAATCATTCTGTGTATGTGTGCGTCAGCCCGCGCCATGACCTGTTATGGTCATCGTCGTGGTGGTGGTAATAATCATGATCATCAGGGCAGTGCTTGGCATCGTTTCATCTCTTTTGGTGTGATCTTGATACTGCGTAGTGACAACGTTATTTACAACGTAGCTACAACTGATCGACGGCTGACACCGCATAAATTACCCTATTGGTTAAAGCAAATTTGAGTCAATG
>CAMTGL010000029.1 GCA_947071955.1 uncultured Plesiomonas sp. | reverse complement strand
ATCGATAGCCGCACGTCGACCACCACCACCGGGTAGCGCCCCGCTAGCCATCCTCTGAATGACTTTACGGCTCACCTCTTCAGAGAAGATACGGTTACCCTCAACCGGCGGATCAACTTTGGTGATCGACAGCGGACGATAAACACCGAAACTGCCAAGTGTGGCATACGCACGAGCCAACTGTAGTGGCGTGACCAGCAAGCCATAACCGAATGAGAACGTAGCGCGCTCAATATCAGCCCAGCGATTTTTTTGTAACATCATACCGGTACTTTCACCCACCAACCCCAGATTGGTCGGCTGACCAAAACCGAATTTGCTGTAGGTTTCCGGCAGTGCGGTTTCTGGCATCGCCAGCGCAAGGTGAGATACCCCAACGTTACTCGATTTTTGCAAAATACCGGTCAGCGTCAGTTCAGGGTAAACCACGGTATCTCGTACCCGATGTCCGTTTACATAGAACGGCATGGTATTGAGTACCGCAGACTCTTTAACGATTTTACGATCAAGGGCAGTCAATACTACCAGCGGTTTAACTGTCGAGCCTGGCTCAAACGTATCGGTAATAGCCCGGTTACGGTAGTGCGCACTGTCAATTTGCCCACGATTATTCGGGTTATAAGAGGGCAAGTTTGCCATCGCCAAGACTTCACCGGTCTGCACATCAAGCAAAACAATAGAGCCTGACTCGGCTTTATTAAATGCCACCGCATTTTTTAACTCGCGGTAGGCCATCGCCTGTAAACGCTCATCAATACTCAATGACAAATCATGTGCCGCACGGCTTTCCACTGAAGAGATATTCTCAACTACGCGCCCAAAACGGTCTTTACGTACAATACGCTTACCAGGTTCACCGGTTAGCCAAGTATCAAAACTCTTCTCTACCCCTTCAATGCCTTTACCATCAATATTGGTAAAGCCCAGAATATGTGCGCTAACCTCGCCGCTCGGATAAAAACGGCGCGACTCTTGTTTAAGGTAAATTCCGGGGATTTTCAAATCACGCACATAGCTGGCCAGTGAAGGGCTAATCTGACGTGCCAGATAGGTAAAACGGGAGGTAGGATTGGTTTTAACCCGTGAGGTCAGCTTATCCAACGGGATCCCCAAAGCATCTGCCAGTGCAGCCCAACGCTCGGTTTTATCCAACGACGCTTTTTCAGCGATCTCTTTGGGATCGGCCCATACCGCATCAACAGGCACACTGACTGCCAATGGACGACCGGCTCTGTCGGTGATCATGCCGCGCGGAGTGGCAACAGATTGCACCCGTAACGAACGCATATCCCCTTCACGGATCAAGCGATCAGGATTGATCACCTGAATCCAACTGGCACGCAGCAATAGGCCAACGAGCGCCAGCCCCATTACGCCGCCCACCAATAAATAACGCCAACGGATAAAACTGGAGGTATCTTCCGGTTTTTTTACTTTCGCAGTTCGGGTTGGTTTAATCATTACTGTTTAACCACTTTTTCCTGTGCAGGCGATACGCGCTGCATCTGCAGTTTCTCACCCGACAGCCGCTCAACCCGGTTGTGCTCACCAAGAGCATTCTCTTCCAGAATTAAGTTGCGCCACTCTATATCCAGCGCATCACGCTCGAGTACCAAATGCTCACGCTCCACAATCAGCAGACGTGTACGGTGGGTGCTTAGAACCACGGCAATCGCGGAACAAAACACCAACACCACCAGCAAAAGCGGTAACTTACCGAAACGGCATAAATCTTCACCGATGATGGAGGTTAACGAATGGCGCTCGACACTCATCTTTCTGCTGTCCGCTCGGCTAAACGCAGAACCGCGCTGCGTGAACGCGCATTACGTTCAACTTCTTCATCCGACGGCATAATGGCTTTACCGATCGCGACCATTTTTTTGCCGTGTGCCAACTGAGCTTCGGTTAAAGGCAACCCGGCCGGAATTTCTGGGCCTTTGCTTTGGCGGCGAATAAAGCGTTTTACAATCCGATCTTCTAGCGAATGGAAACTGATCACCGACAAACGACCACCCTCAGCCAAAATCGGCAATGAGCCCTCTAACGCGCGTTCAATCTCTTCCAACTCACTATTGATATAGATACGAATAGCTTGGAAAGTCCGTGTGGCCGGATGTTTATGCTTCTCTTTAAACGGGCTGGCAACCGCAATTAACTCTGCCAGTTCACGGGTGCGAGTCATTGGATTTTCACGATTGCGCTCGACAATGGCACGCGCAATACGCTTGGCAAACCGCTCTTCACCAAATGTTTTAAGTACCCAAGCGATATCATCAGCTTCGGCTTTCATCAGCCACTCTGCCGCCGACTGACCACTTGATTGATCCATACGCATATCTAGCGGGCCATCACGCATAAAACTAAAGCCACGCTCAGCTTCATCTAACTGCGGTGAAGAGACACCCAGATCAAGCAAGAAGCCATCAATTTTGCCGCTCAGCCCCAGTTCATCAACATAGTGCTGTACGTTGGAAAACGGCCCGTGAACAATCTGAAAACGCGGATCATCAATAGTTTGTGCTTCGGCGATGGCCCGTAAATCACGGTCAATGGCAATCAGACGACCTTCTGGGCCTAATTTTGACAAAATCAGACGAGAGTGCCCGCCACGGCCAAACGTACCATCAATGTAGATACCGTCAGGACGAATCGCTAAACCTTCTACTGCTTCGTGCAGCAGAACGGTTACGTGCTGGTAATTTTCAGACATAATTATAAACACAGATCCTGTAATCGTGCCGACAACACCTGTGGTGTCATCCGCTCCGCTTGAATATCGTCTTGAATTTGTTGCTGCCAAACATCAGCACGCCAAATCTCAAATTTATTAAGCTGCCCCACCAACACTATCTCTTTCACTAAATCTGCATGCAGACGTAAATGAGTGGCCAGCAGAATTCGCCCTGCACTGTCTATTTCACACTCTGTAGCGTGCCCCAATAGCAAACGCTGAATACGCCGCTCGTTTGGGTTGATACTCGACAAGGTCATCAATATCTGTTCTATGCGTTCCCACTCTGGCAGCGGGTACAGCAGCAGGCATGGGTGGTGAATATCCAGAGTACAAATAAGCTGCCCCTGACACGCCTCTAACAGCGATGTCCGGTAACGCGCGGGGACGGCCATACGCCCTTTATTATCCAGATTTAAAGTATGGGCACCACGAAACATGACTTAGCATCCCCCTGCACACCCAAAATTCACCACTAAAACCCATAAATTCCCACAAATGCAAGTTTACGGAGGGGGGAAAAAGCTTGTCAAGCAAAGAACCGCATGAATCATCCGGCTTACCTACTAAAATCGAATATTTCAGACTTTTCGGTATCATCTGGACATGGAAATACAAAAAATGCACTGTTTTTAGATATGAATAGCCCGATCTTGGTCATCACCTTAATCGGCAAAAGTAGGCAGTGTACGGATAACTGAGCGTACTGTAGATAACAAAAAAGCCACGTTCTTCAACGTGGCTTTTTTGTTTGAAACGAGGGAATTAGCCGATAAGCCGGGTTCTGTCGTGGACAGTCATTCCTCTAGGCCAACACTCGCGCGTTGGCTCAAGCAACCTACCCGGGTTCAATGCGGGCCGCACCAATGAACCCCTATTTGGTCTTGCTCCGGGTGGAGTTTACCGTGCCACGAACTGTTACCAGTCGCGCGGTGCGCTCTTACCGCACCCTTTCACCCTTACCTGATCCCGCTTGCGCGGGCCATCGGCGGTTTGCTCTCTGTTGCACTTGTCGTAGGCTTGCGCCTCCCAGGCGTTACCTGGCACCCTGCCCTATGGAGCCCGGACTTTCCTCTCCCCCGTGTGTCTCCCCGAAGGGACGACCACGAAGCAGCGACTGTCTAGCTAACTCCGCGGCGGATTATATAGAGAAACCGATCACAGTGCCAGTGAAATACACCACAAAGCCATTACTCGGTGAAATGTTCTAATCCATAACGATATAACGCATTTTTCTTAACGCCATGGATCTCAGCCGTTAATGCCGCCGCTTTCTTCAGCGGCAGATCTTGCGCCAATAAACTTAAGGTTTTGATCACCAAGGCAGACAATGCATCATCTTCAGCTGGTTTAGCACCTTCAACCACCAGCACCATCTCACCGCGGCGACGCACTTCATCCTCTTGCACCCACGCCAATAACTCACCAACCGGCGCACCATGAATGGTTTCCCACGTTTTGGTCAACTCTCGGGCCAAAACCACATAACGATCAGCACCCAAAACCGTCACCATATCCTGCAAACTATCCAATAAACGGTGGGTTGACTCGTAAAAAATCAGCGTACGCGGCTCTTCCAATATCGCACGCAAAGTATCCTGTCGCCCTTTGCTTTTCGCCGGTAAAAACCCCTCAAAACAAAAACGATCAGAGGCAATACCAGATGCACTCAACGCAGCAATAGCCGCACACGGGCCCGGTAACGGGATCACTGAAATCTGCGCTTCACGGCAACGGCGAACCAGATGAAAACCCGGATCACTGATCAGCGGCGTTCCTGCATCAGAAATCAGTGCAATGCTGTGGCCTTGCCGCAACTTCTCAACTAAAACCTCTGCTTTTTGTTGTTCATTATGATCATGTAACGCAAAAAAGCGCGCTTGTATGCCAAAATGCTGCAACAATAATCCACTATGACGGGTATCTTCAGCGGCAACCAGATCAACCTGCTGCAACACCTTCAGTGCCCGTTGTGTAATATCGTCTAAGTTACCAATTGGCGTGGGAACTATGTATAAAGTTGCTGGGGTGATGAAAGATTGTTCAGTAGCTTTCATTGTATAGACTTCATTGCCGATTTAAGATTAACCGTCTCTAGGAAGAAACGTGATTGGGATCCCCATGCTTGCCTCTTTATGCACCCGCGTCAATGCAAGACGCATAATTTTACCTGTTTTTGCTACTTTGATGCTGGCCGCATGCCAAATGCCACAGCGTTCAAGCGGCAATATACCGTCATCCTCTGATCTGCTAGCGTCATCGGCCTATTATCTACAACAAGCCAATACCAGCAGTGCCAGTGAAAAAACGCCTTGGCAACTGCTGGCCGTTCAAGCACTGTTAAAAGAGAACAATATTGCACAAGCAACGGCTGAATTGCGCAGCATTCAAGAGCCGCTAAGTGATGTGCAGCGCCACGAACAGCAACTGCTGTGGGCCGATATCGCCCTCGCACAAAAAGATCCGGCTACTGCAGCCACCAGACTGGCTACACTCAATGTCGCCATGCTGACACCGGCACAAAAAGCACGCTACTACCGAGCTAAAATTGCCCTCAATAGTGGCCAAAACCAGATTATTGAAGCGGTGCGCGATCATATCGCCCTTGATCAATACCTGACAGATGCCACACAAAAGCAGCAAAACAACGATCAGACCTGGCTATTGCTGACCAAGGCATCTGTCGAGCAGCTTTCTCAAGCTGTGGTTAGCCCGCAAGAGACTATTTTGGTTGGCTGGCTGGATCTGGCTCGAGTCTATCAGGAAAACCGCTATAACCTGCCACAACTCAAAGCCGGTATTGCGGAATGGAAAACACGTTTTCCTAAACACCCGGCGGCCATTACCCTGCCGACACCCCTGAGTCAGTATCTGACACTACCAGCCGCAAGCATGAATGCCATTGGGCTGCTATTGCCAATCAGTGGTCAAAATCAGGCTCTGGGCGACGCCATTCGTCAGGGTTTTATGGCAGGAATGCTCGAAGATAGCGCGCGTAACCCCAATATTCGTGTTCAGGTTTACGATACCGCAACCAAACCTCTGCCGGCACTGTTACAGCAAGCCGAGCAAGAGGGTGTACGCACCCTAGTCGGCCCACTACTGAAAAATCGGGTAGATGAGCTAATGCGCATGCAATTACCGGCTGATTTATCGATTTTAACCCTCAACCAGCCAGAAACCCCGAATGCCAACCCGAGTGTTTGCTACTACGCACTTTCGCCGGAAGATGAAGCCAGCGATGCTGCCCAACATATTTGGGATCAGGGCCAGCGTACACCACTGGTTCTTGTTCCAAGCTCGCCATTTGGCCAGCGGGTAGGCAATGCATTCAGCCGCCAATGGCAAACCCTAAGCGGTGAACAACCCACTATTCAGTACTTTGGTGATACCGTAGCGCTGCGCCAGTCAATCAACCAAAGCCTGCGTAATCAAGGAAAAGCAGACATCATGCGTCAAGCGCTGGGGGTTTCGCTGCAAGCTGACGCAATGCATGGTCCAATTGATGCCATTTATTATGTCACCACCCCTGATGAACTGGCATTATTAAAGCCATTTGTTGACGCATCAATCATGCCGGGATACCAACGCCCAGCGCTGTATGCCAGCTCACGCAGCAACCAAGCTGGGAATGGTCCTGATTTTCGCTTAGAAATGGATGGCGTACAGTTCAGTGATATTCCGATGCTGACTACCGCCAACTCACCAGCGGCACAGCGTGTTGCTCAGATCTGGCGTAACCCTGACTATTCACTGTCACGCTTGTATGCCATGGGTATGGATGCATGGTCACTGGCCAACCATATGAATGAATTGCGTCAAGTGAACGGCTACCAGTATGCTGGGCAAACCGGTTTACTCAGTGCTGGAGAAAACTGCACCGTAAACCGCCAGCTCAACTGGTTACGCTACCAAAACGGTGGATTGCTTCCGGTTGCATCAGCCAACACAACGACCGACACTGATAACCTTGTCACTCCGCCATCAGATGCGCTGTATGACGGTTTAAGCACAGACCCTGTTCCGGCAACAGCACAGTAAGCCGACAGTGGCAGCCACACACAAAGTCTCACAACGTGAACGCGGCGCGCACTACGAACAGATGGCGCGCCGCCATTTAGAGCAGCATGGGCTGTGCTTTATTGCAGCCAATGTAACGGTTCGCGGTG
Organism: uncultured Plesiomonas sp.; assembly: GCA_947071955.1. GTDB lineage: Bacteria > Pseudomonadota > Gammaproteobacteria > Enterobacterales > CAMTGL01 > Plesiomonas. Next base: position 6,501 of record CAMTGL010000029.1, on the reverse strand, counting down.
GAGAGTTGGATCTGATCATGCGTGATCAGTATGATTGGGTTTTTGTTGAGGTACGCTATCGGCGATCAAACCGTTACGGTTCTGCCGTTGAAAGTATCACAGCGAAAAAACAGCAACGCTTGTATCATACCGCTGCAGTCTGGCTTCATCAGCGTGGATTGAGCATAGAAACACAATACTGCCGCTTCGATATTGTGGCAATTGACGGGCCAGATGACACCATCAGCTGGTATCGCAACACCTTACAACATCAATGACAGACGTTATGCTAGAGCAAATTAAAGCCTGTTTTACCGAAAGTATCCAGACACAAATCGCGGCAGCCGAAGCACTACCGGATGCCATTGCGCGTGCAGCCATGATCATGGCTCAGAGCCTGCTGAACGGCAATAAAATTTTATGCTGTGGGAATGGGGCATCAGCCGCCAATGCCCAGCACTTCACTGCCTGTTTGGTTAATCGCTACGAAACAGAGCGCCCAAGCTTACCGGCAATAGCACTGACCGCAGACAGCATTATGCTGACCGCCATTGGCAACGATGACCTGCACACCGAAGTGTATTCCAAACAAGTACGCGCACTGGGGCAAAACGGCGATATTCTGCTGGCTATTTCAACTAAAGGAAACAGTAAAGATATCGTCAAAGCAGTAGAGGCCGCGGTGACCCGTGATATGACCATTATTGCCCTAACCGGATATGACGGCGGTATTTTAGCCGGATTACTGGGGGAGCAAGATGCGGAAATTCGCATCCCCTCACACCGGCAGTCCCGCATTCAGGAGATGCATATGCTGACACTGAACTGTTTAAGTGATCTGATTGATCGCACTTTATTTCCGCATCAGGATAATTAATACCACCCTGCCTGACAGGGTGAATTCCATCAATATAACAAGAAATAACTTAACTCATCTAAGGAGAGCACCATGAGTGTCACCCGTAAACTGGGCATTATTCTGCTGGCCTTTATGCTGCAAGGATGTATTGGTGCCGTTTTAGTCAGCTCAGCGGCGGTTGCCGGAAAAGTTGCTACCGATCCGCGCTCGGTAGGCGGACAAATTGATGATGAAACTCTTGAATTACGCGTCGGCGATGCGCTAGCAAAAGATGCGCAAATCCGCAAAGAAGCCCGCATTTTGGCGACCGCATACGAAGGTCGGGTACTGCTTGTAGGTGAAACGCCTACTCAAGCACTGTCAAAGCAAGCGGCACAAATCACCGCCGGTGTGAATGGCGTAACGGCGGTTTACAACGAAATTCGTATCAGTAAACCTATCAGCTTTGGCACTATTTCAAATGATACTTGGATTACCACCAAAGTTCGCTCACAACTGCTTACCAGCGATAAAGTTAAAGCCAGCAACGTGAAAGTGACCACCGAAAATGGTGAAGTATTCTTAATTGGAAAATTAACGCGGGCAGAAGCGGAAGAAGCAACCAACACTGCACGAAATGTTGCCGGAGTTAAACGCGTCGTTAAAGTCTTTGAATACCTCAATTAAGTCAGCTGCCTACAACATCGGCCTAAATAACCGAACTGAAACACTGAACGCCGCCACTCAGTGCCAAAGTAAAAGGCAGAAGGTAAAATTTAAAAAGTCAGGCTAAAACGAAAACAAAAAATGCAGCGTTAGCTGCATTTTTTTATCTTACTTTTTATAGCGTTATGGCATGTGTATCCGTTCTATGATCATCACAACACAGATCATATGCGGTATTGAACCCCAGAAATTACTTCACCACACGCAACATAGGTTTCGCACGTGGGCGCGGAGGCTCATCATCAGGCCCATCACCGCCGTCAGCCAACTCCTCGACCAATGCCAAAGCTGGCTCAACAGAAGGTGATTCATCCAAAATATCCGGCATTTCATCTTCCGGCACATCATAGGCCACTTCAGGTTCGAACAGAGTACCCGCACCATTTTCACGCGCATACAATGCCAACACCGCCGCAAGCGGAACGTCAACTTGCTGTGGTACACCGCCAAATCGGGCATTAAACCTTACGGCATCATTACCCAACTCCAGATTCCCCACGGCACGCGGCGCTATGTTCAGCACTATCTGACCATCACGCACGAACTCCATCGGAACACGTACGTTAGGTAACATAGCATCAACCACCAAATGCGGAGTTAAGTCATTATCTAACAACCACTCATAGTAGGCCCGAACCAGATACGGACGACGTGGTTTCATCTGGGTTAACTCCATAATCAGACCTTACCGTGCAGGCGAATTTCGCGCTCAGATTCAGTCAGTGCCGCCAAAAATGCATCACGTTCAAATACGCGAGTCATATAGGCTTTGATCTCTTTTGAACCTGGGCCGCTCAGCTCAATACCCAGTACCGGCAAACGCCACAACAGCGGAGTCAGGTAGCAATCGACCAAGCTGAACTCTTCGCTCATAAAGAACGGATATTCAGCAAAAACCGGAGCAATTGCCAGTAACTCTTCACGCAGTTGCTTACGCGCCATATCCGCTTCAGCCGGTGTGCCCTGCTCAATTTTCTCAAGCAGCGTGTACCAGTCTTGCTCGATACGGTACATCATCTGACGACTTTGACCGCGTGCCACAGGATAAACCGGCATCAGTGGTGGATGAGGAAAACGCTCGTCCAAATACTCCATGATGATACGTGCGTTATAAAGAACTAACTCACGATCGACCAGGGTTGGTACTGAATTATACGGATTCAGATCAAGCAAATCTTCTGGCAGATGCTCAGCATCAACCTGTTCAATTTCTACGCTCACGCCTTTTTCAGCAAGAACAATTCGAACTTGATGACTATAAATATCGGTTGCACCAGAAAATAGCGTCATCACCGAGCGTTTGTTAGCTGCGATAGCCATTCAACCCTCCACTTTCACTCAAATACACAAACGGCAAAAGGGGGCTCAAGCCCCCATGCCGGTCGGATAAACCGAAAAACAGGCATCAGTTTCGCATAATTAGTGTACGTCGCGCCAGTATTCCTTTTTCAGCAAGTAAGCAATGATGAAAAAGAACACTAAAAACCCAAGCACCCAATACCCGATATGCTGACGCTCTTTTTTCATTGGTTCGCCAGAATACTCCAAGAAATTAGTGATATCGCGTACCGCGTTATCATACTCCTCAGCATTCAACTCCCCCTGACGCACAATTTCAGTACCCACCACAATCTCGTGTGATTGGCCATCAATCTCATGCGTCTCTTTTTTCGCAACTGGCGTTCCCTGCAACTCTTCTAACACATGTGGCATCCCGACATTGGGGAAAATGGTGTTATTAACACCAAATGGTCGGCTTGGGTCTGCATAAAAAGAGTGCAGATAGGTATAAATCCAGTCAGGGCTACGCAACCGCGCTTCTAGCGTTAAATCTGGCGGCGGAGCACCAAACCATGCTGCCGCGCTCTTTTGCGGCATTGCGTTCTCCATCAGATCACCAATTTTTGCATGCGGATCAAAAATCAGGTTCTGTGTCATCAGCTCTGGCGGGATCCCCAAATCAGTGGCAACCCGCTCATAACGTTGATACTTGGTTGAGTGGCAACCGGCACAATAATTCATAAATAACTTAGCACCATTTTGCAATGAGGCTTTATCACTCAGATTATTGTTTGCCTTCATCAAGGTTACACTTTCTGATGCTACCGTAGGCAGTGAGACAGAAAGTACAGGTAACAACGCAAATAAAACAATCGTCAGTTTTTTCATTTGAATGTCACCCTTTCTGGCAAAGGCTTGGTTTTTTCATTTTTGCTGTAGAAAAACAGCAAAACAAAGAACATGAAATAACACACCGTAAAAATTTGCGATAATAGGGTATAGGTTGGTGTAGCCGGTAACGTCCCTAAAATACCTAACGCAATAAAGCTAACGGTAAATAACCCGATATTCCAACGATGAAAAGCACTGCGGTAACGCACTGATTTGACCTTACCACGATCAACCCACGGCAATAAAAACAGTACCGCTATCGATAAGCCCATCATGATCACCCCCAACAACTTATCAGGAATGGCGCGCAAAATGGCGTAGAACGGGGTGAAATACCAAACCGGAGCAATGTGTGGCGGTGTTTTTAAGCCATTTGCCGCTTCAAAGTTAGGTGGCTCAAGGAAATAACCGCCCATCTCTGGGTTAAAAAAGATCACATAGCAGAAGAAAAACAGGAAACCGGCGACCCCCATAATATCTTTTACGGTGTAGTAAGGGTGGAACGGAATTGCATCTTTCGGCCAGCCGTTGGCATCTTTATTCTTTTTGATCTCAATACCATCAGGGTTGTTTGATCCCACTTCATGCAAAGCCACAATATGCAGGAAGACCAACAGTACCAACACCAACGGAACGGCAATCACGTGTAGGGCAAAAAAGCGATTCAGTGTGACACCCGAAATGACATAATCACCACGGATCCACAATGTCAGTGCGTCACCGATCCCTGGGATCGCACCAAACAGTGAAATGATCACCTGTGCGCCCCAAAATGACATCTGACCCCACGGCAACAAGTAGCCCATAAATGCTTCAGCCATCAACGCCAGAAACAGCAGCATGCCGAAAATCCACAGCAGCTCGCGCGGTTTTTGGTATGAACCGTAAATCAGCCCGCGAAACATGTGCATATAGATGACAATAAAGAAGAACGAAGCACCGGTAGAGTGCATGTAACGCAGCAGCCAGCCGTACTCAACATCACGCATGATGTATTCGATAGAGGCAAATGCCCCTTCAGCAGACGGGTTGTAGTTCATCGTCAACCAGATCCCAGTGATGATCTGATTCACCAACACAAGCATTGCCAGCGATCCGAAAAAATACCAAAAATTGAAGTTTTTCGGCGCAGGATATTCGCCAACATGTTTGTTGTAGGTTGCGGTTAAGGGGATCCTGGCATTAATCCAGTCGAGTAATTTATTCATTTACGCAGCCACTCCCTTGTCATCTACGCCAATGATAATGGTATTGTCGTCGACAAATTTATACGGCGGGATCATCAAATTTAATGGTGCGGGAACGCCCTGAAATACGCGACCTGCCATATCAAATTTTGAACCGTGGCATGGGCATAAGAAGCCTGACTGCACGCCTTCAACTTGTACGCCAAAGTTTTCTGGAACATAACTCGGTGAGCAACCTAAGTGCGTACAAATCCCGACCGCAACAAAAATATCGGGTTTAATCGACCGATAAGGATTACTCGCATACTCAGGTTGTTGTGGTTCGGAAGATTGTGGATCGCGCAGTTTTCCATCGTGCGTGGCCAGTTCATCCAATACCACTTTGGTTCGACGTACAAGCCAGACAGGTTTCCCCCGCCACTCGACTCGAATCAACTGCCCTTCTTCTAATTTGCTGATATCGACCTGAACCGGTGCACCTGCCGCCTTGGCCTTAGCACTGGGATTCCAGGATTTGATGAAGGGTACAGCTACAAAAACTGCCCCTACGCCACCGACTACGCCAGTTGCGGCAGTTAAAAAACGCCGGCGACTGTTGTTTACAGGCGCATTGTTCATCCCTCACTCTCCCATCGCATCCCGCTTGGTTATTGTTATTTCCCTGCGGTCTTATTGCTTCCTGACGTGGAACCCCCTGCTAGACACTGAACTTTTAACATTCAAGTAGCATGAGATCCCCATAATTGCAAAAGTCACGCAAATGATAAGAAAAACAACACTTTTTGACAAGTTATTAAAACCTTTTTGCAACATATATAACAACAAAAAAGCCCAGCATAAGCTGGGCTTTTTGAAGGTAATTTGTAACCGCCGAAGCGGTAGCAAATTAACGCTTGGAGAACTGTGGACGACGACGTGCTTTACGCAGACCGACTTTCTTACGTTCCACGCGACGAGCGTCACGAGTAACGAAGCCAGCAGCGCGCAGAACTGGACGAAGGGTCTCGTCGTACTGCATCAGTGCACGGGTGATACCGTGACGGATTGCGCCCGCTTGACCAGAAATACCACCACCAACAACGGTGATGTACAGGTCTAGCTTCTCGCTCATCTCAACCAGTTCCAGCGGCTGACGAACTACCATACGGGCAGTTGGACGGCCGAAGTACTGATCCAGACTACGCTGGTTGATTACGATGTTACCGCTACCCGGCTTGATAAAGACGCGCGCGGAAGAGCTTTTGCGACGGCCAGTGCCGTAGTATTGATTCTCTGCCATTGCCTTGATCCCGTATTAGATGTCCAGAACTTGTGGTTGCTGTGCTGCATGATCGTGTGCAGCACCAGCGTACACTTTCAGCTTACGGAACATGGCACGGCCCAGAGGACCTTTTGGCAGCATGCCCTTAACAGCGATTTCGATCACGCGCTCTGGATGCTTGGCGATCATTTCTTCGAAAGTGGCAGATTTCATACCACCGATATAGCCGCTGTGACGGTAATAAATCTTGTCAGAACGCTTGTTGCCAGTTACAGCAACTTTATCTGCGTTCAGAACGATGATGTAATCACCAGTATCAACGTGCGGAGTGTATTCCG
>CAMTGL010000028.1 GCA_947071955.1 uncultured Plesiomonas sp. | reverse complement strand
CGTTTGGCACAAGGGGAAATGTGCGTTTTTTTTCTGTTTGCTCAAATGCTGTACGAACAGACGGAAATAACGGCAATTAAGGGGGCAGAACGGGGCTTTATCCCTACTTTTGTGGTTATTTTTGCTTTTAGGTTCTGATCTTACATATTTCTTATATATAGAGAGGAATATAAGAAGAAGAAAAAGAGGCCTATCGGGTTAGGTGGGGGGGTAAGTGGGTGACTGTTTTGTTCAATCTATTTTGCACTATCTATATAGATAGATGTAAAAACCGCCTTGAGACTAAACTGCAAGGCGGTTTTTAGGATAACAAGGTGCGTGGGTTTATCAGAACGGGATGTCGTCGTCAAAATCCATTGGTGGTTCTGCATTACCAAAACCGGCGTTGTTACTGGCCGGAGCAGGTGCTGCATTATTGTTGTAGTTGTTTTGTGCTGGGGCGTTGCTGTAACCACCTTGTGGTGCAGCGGATTGTGGAGCAAAGTTCTGGTTTTGCGGTTGTTGTGGCTGACCCCAACTACCTTGCTGTGATTGGCCACTTGGTGCGCCACCCATGCCGCCACGGGTATCAAGCATTTGCAGTTCATCTGCCTGAATTTCGGTGGTGTAACGCTCTTGGCCGCTCTGATCCTGCCATTTACGAGTACGCAGTTTGCCTTCAATGTAAACTTTTGCGCCCTTTTTCAGGTATTCACCGGCAACTTCAGCCAGTCGACGGTACAGGACAACACGATGCCATTCAGTGAGCTCTTTTTGTTCGCCGGTGTTCTTATCGCGCCAGCTTTCAGAGGTCGCGATGCTGATGTTGGCAACAGCATTGCCATTCGGCATGTAACGCACTTCAGGGTCTTGCCCTAAATTACCGATCAGTATGACTTTGTTAATGCCACCTCTGGCCATAACTCTCTCCGCTTGGTTGGGTTGTGGTATTGATTCACTTTCTAACCGCTGAGTGTAACACGGTCAACCTGAATGTTGACGAGATTTACCAAAAGAACTGTGGGAGGAGCTGATATCGGGAAGTCAGTTCGCAGCGGACATGCTTGCACATAGATTCATACGCGGTGAATTACTGGATATCTATTCAGTTTTTTAACTTTTATGCGATACTAAAATTCTTCCCGTTTACCTGAAGTGGCTGTATGAATAAGATCGAGGTCAGGGGTGCACGTACCCATAATCTGAAAAATATCAATCTGATCATTCCGCGTGATAAGTTAATTGTGATCACAGGGCTTTCCGGTTCGGGAAAGTCATCTTTGGCTTTTGATACGCTGTATGCCGAAGGGCAGCGGCGCTATGTCGAGTCACTTTCAGCGTATGCGCGCCAGTTTTTATCGTTAATGGAAAAGCCGGATGTTGACCATATCGAAGGGTTGTCACCGGCAATTTCCATTGAGCAAAAATCAACATCTCATAATCCGCGCTCGACCGTTGGGACTATCACTGAGATCCATGACTATCTGCGTTTGCTGTTCGCCCGAGTAGGTGAGCCGCGCTGTCCTACACATGATGCGCCATTGGCGGCGCAGACGGTCAGCCAGATGGTGGACAATGTGCTGAGTCTGCCTGAGGGCAGTAAGCTGATGTTACTGGCACCGATTATTAAAGAGCGTAAAGGTGAGCACAGTAAGACGCTAGAGAGCCTAGCGGCACAAGGGTACATTCGTGCCCGAATTGACGGTGAAGTGTGTGATCTTTCTGACCCACCAACGCTTGAGTTGCATAAGAAGCATACGATTGAGGTGGTGGTTGACCGCTTTAAGGTACGGGCTGATTTAGCACAGCGGTTAGCTGAGAGTTTTGAGACGGCACTGGCACTGTCAGGTGGTACGGTGACGATTGCGGATATGGATAATCCGCAAACAGCATTGCAGGTGTTCTCTTCTAATTTTGCCTGTCCACAATGCGGCTACAGTATGCATGAGTTAGAGCCGCGGTTGTTTTCGTTTAATAATCCGGCTGGTGCATGCCCAACATGTGATGGCTTAGGGGTTCAACAATATTTTGACCCTGATCGGGTGGTGCAAAACGCGGATCTCTCTTTAGCTGGCGGGGCAATCAAAGGATGGGATCGGCGTAATTTCTACTATTTCCAGATGTTGAAATCATTGGCGGAACACTATGATTTTGATATTGAAGCGCCGTTTAGTTCGCTATCAGCCCGGGTACAAAAAGCGGTGTTATCAGGTTCTGGCCGTGAGAACATTGAGTTTAAGTACATTAATGATCGTGGGGATACCACGGTGCGCCACCACCCTTTTGAGGGGGTGTTGCACAATATGGAGCGCCGCTATAAAGAGACGGAATCCATGGCGGTACGCGAGGAGCTGGCAAAATATATCAATAACCGCTCGTGTGCTAGTTGCCACGGTTCGCGTTTACGTGAGGAGGCGCGGCATGTGTTTGTGGCAGAAACAACGCTGCCGGATATCACGCAGATGAGTATTGGTGATGCGCTGACGTTCTTCCACCAGCTGCAGTTTGTTGGGCAAAAAGCGCAAATTGCGGAAAAGGTGCTCAAAGAGATTCAGGATCGGTTGCTGTTTTTGGTCAACGTGGGTCTGAATTATCTGACGCTGGCGCGTTCAGCAGAAACCTTGTCAGGCGGAGAGGCACAGCGGATCCGGTTAGCCAGCCAGATTGGTGCGGGGCTGGTCGGGGTGATGTATGTGCTAGATGAGCCTTCTATTGGTTTACATCAGCGAGATAATGAGCGGCTATTGCAAACGCTGGTGCATTTGCGCGATCAGGGAAATACGGTGATCGTAGTTGAGCATGATGAAGATGCGATTTTAGCCGCAGATCATATTATTGATATTGGTCCGGGAGCAGGAGTTCACGGCGGTGAGATAGTTGCTGAGGGAACTGCCGCACAAATTATGGCAAATCCGGCCTCATTGACCGGCCAGTATCTTTCCGGTGCTCAAGCTATTGAGATCCCGAAGGTGCGGACACCGGCTGATCCGGCCAAGGTGTTGCGACTGATTGGGGCAACCGGCAATAATTTAAAGAATGTCACGCTGTCGATTCCTGTTGGACTATTTACCTGTGTGACTGGTGTGTCTGGCTCCGGAAAATCAACCCTGATTAATGACACATTATTCCGTATAGCCCACCGTGCACTCAATGGGGCTACGGCAGATGAGCCTGCGCCATACCGTGATATTCAGGGGCTAGAGCATTTCGATAAGGTGATCGATATTGACCAAAGCCCGATTGGTCGGACTCCGCGCTCAAATCCGGCAACCTATACCGGTATTTTCACGCCGATTCGTGAGTTGTTTTCGGGTGTACCTGAATCTCGTACTCGCGGTTACACTCCGGGGCGTTTTAGCTTTAATGTGCGGGGTGGCCGCTGTGAAGCGTGTCAGGGCGATGGCATGATCAAAGTGGAGATGCACTTTTTGCCTGATGTGTATGTGCCGTGCGATCAGTGCAAAGGTAAACGCTACAACCGTGAAACACTGGAGATCAAGTACAAGGGCAAGAGCATTCATGAGGTGCTGGATATGACCGTCGAAGATGCGCGTGCATTTTTTGATGCAGTTCCGGCACTGGCGCGTAAGCTGCAAACGCTGATGGATGTTGGGCTGTCGTATATCCGGTTAGGCCAGTCAGCGACGACGCTGTCGGGCGGTGAGGCGCAGCGGGTGAAGCTAGCACGTGAGTTGTCAAAACGTGATACCGGCAAAACGCTGTATATTCTGGATGAACCTACCACTGGTCTGCATTTTGCTGATATTCAGCAGTTACTGACCGTACTGCATAAGCTGCGCGATCATGGTAACAGCATTGTGGTAATTGAGCATAATCTGGATGTCATAAAAACAGCGGACTGGGTGGTCGATTTAGGCCCAGAAGGGGGCAGCGGTGGCGGTGAAATTCTGGTGGCAGGCACGCCGGAAACCGTGGCACAGTCAACCACTTCACACACGGCACGTTTTTTAAAGCCGATATTACAGCGTTCATAGCCCATCAACAGTCACGGCAATAACACCAAAAGGGGCGAACGCCCCTTTTGGTTTATATCAGGTTCAGTTGATCTCAGGTAACAAGCCATCATCAAGTAAGATAGCGTTATCACCGCAGTTAGGTTATAGGTATCGGCCCACGTGTTTAACGCAAAACATCCTGCAGGGCTTTAAGGCATAGCGCGACATTTTCACGACGGGCGGCATAGCCCATCAGCCCAATCCGCCACGCTTTTCCGGCCAGCGCACCCAATCCGGCACCGATCTCAAGATTGTACTCACTGAGTAAACGCGATCGGATCTGTGCATCATCGACACCTGCGGGAATATAAACGGTATTTAACTGCGGTAAACGGTACGCTTCATCCACCACAAACTGCAACCCTAGCGCCTGCAAGCCCTCTTTCAGTTCGGTGTGCATCTGACGATGTCTGGCCCACGCATTTTCCAGCCCCTCTTGCTGCAGTAGCAACAACGATTCATGCAAAGCATATAGCGTATTCACCGGTGCGGTATGGTGATAACTGCGCTTACTGTTGCCGCTCCAGTATCCCAACACTAAGGTTTGATCTAAAAACCAGCTGGGCACCTTGGTTTTACGCGCCTGTATTTTTGCCAGCGCACGGGATGAAAACGACAGCGGTGATAAACCCGGTACACAAGATAAGCACTTCTGGCTGCCGGAGTAGACTGCATCAATACCCCATTTATCAACATACAGTGGCACGCCACCAAGCGACGTTACCGCATCCACAATGGTCAGACAGTCGTGATCGCGAGCCAGCTGACACAGTGCTTGCGCATCTGAACATGCGCCGGTTGAGGTTTCAGCATGCACAAAGGCCACGATTTTAATGTCGGGATCGGCACACAACGCGGCTGACACTTTATCTACCGAAACCGGTGCGCCCCATGCATCCTCCACCAGCACCACTTGGCCACCTACTCGTTCAACATTTTCGGCCATACGCGCGCCAAATACACCATTGCGGCACACCAGCACTTTATCACCCAGTTCAACGATATTGACAAAACAGGCCTCCATTCCCGCCGAACCGGGCGCAGAGACGGCAATGGTAAACGGATTTTCGGTCTGAAAGGCGTACTGCAACAACGCTTTTAGCTCATCCATCATCTGAATAAACAGTGGGTCAAGGTGGCCAATGGTTGGGCGTGATAACGCCTGTAACACTTGCGGGCTGACATCTGACGGGCCTGGGCCCATTAAAATCCGCCGTGGTGGGATAAATGAATGTAAATGCATCGGAACACTCCTTGTTGGCTAACCGGAAGAATACACACAGTTTAGTATCGGAAGGCTTGGCCATAATCGCAATAATCACATTGATTAACAATTTGATTGACAGCTTAAAAATAAACCGATATTTCTGGTGTCAACCTTGCTTGCCACTGTATATGGATTGAGGGTAAGCAGGCCAGAAGAGGTGCATCATTCAGGTAACGGGTAGTCGACACCGCAGTCAGTGACTATCCGCAAGGGGAGTGTATGCCGAGATTGTGTTGCGGCGGATGCAACATGATCGGCTACGGAGGCTGAATCCTCTGGGCTGTCACCGTTATCGGTGGAGCGCTTCTGGGTGCAGGAATTTTCATCGGCATTTGGGTATCTCACTCCCCGGATTTTTGGCTAAATTCCGTTCGCATTTGCGACTCCCGCTGCTTGCTTTACCCCTTCTCGGTTCTGCGGGCTACGTGCCAAGAACGTAAGGACTATTTTCGAGGTCACGAGGAATTTTCATGATGTCTTATCTGACTGTTGCCAAATTTGGCGGAACCAGTGTCGCCAACCATCCGGCCATGTGCCGCTGTGCCGATATTGTTTTAGATGATCGACAAACTAAAGTTGTCGTGCTTTCTGCGTCGGCAGGTGTCACCAATTTACTGGTCGCGCTGGCTAATGGCTGTGATGCTGACCAACGGGTTGATTACCTCAATGAAGTTCGCCAAATTCAGTACGCCATTTTACGTGATTTAGGCAACCCAGCGGCAACGGTCAGTGCCATTCAGCATATGCTCGAAAATATCAGCGCACTGGCAGAAGCCGCCAGCCTTGCGACATCACCCGCACTGACTGATCAGCTCATTAGTCACGGTGAGCTGATGTCAACGCTGCTGTTTACCGAACTGCTTACCCAGCATGGTATCAAGGCCGTATGGGTCGATATTCGCAAAGTGCTGCGCACCGACAGCCACTTTGGTCGTGCAACACCCAACATTGCCGAAACAGCACGCCTGAGTGAACAGCTGATTATGCCGCATCTGGCCGACAGCATTATCATCACCCAAGGTTTTATTGGCGCTGATGAGCACAATAAAACCACCACCCTTGGTCGTGGCGGCAGTGATTACAGTGCAGCTCTACTGGCCGAAGCCCTGCGTGCCGATAGCCTGATTATCTGGACCGATGTTGATGGGATCTACACCACCGATCCGCGGATAGTGCAGCAAGCCACTCGTATTGATGAAATCAGTTTTTCTGAAGCCTCAGAAATGGCCACCTTCGGTGCTAAAATTTTGCATCCCGCCACGTTGTTGCCTGCAGTGCGCAGTGATATTCCGGTGTTTGTCGGTTCAAGCAAAAGTCCGAAAGCCGGTGGTACGTGGGTGACCCGTAATGCCAAACAAAAACCACTGTTTCGGGCACTGGCCGTACGCCGCGATCAGATCCTGTTGACACTGCATAGCCTGAGTATGCTACATGCACAGGGTTTTTTAGCGGAAGTGTTCAATATTCTGGCACAGCACAAAATATCGGTTGATCTGATTACGACCTCGGAAGTCAGTATTGCGCTGACGCTGGATAAAACCGGATCCGCCTCTTCTGGCGCAAGCTTATTGACCGATTCGCTACTCGAAGCCTTAAGCCAATTATGCCGGGTAGAAGTGGAACACGATTTAGCACTCGTGGCACTGATTGGCAATCAGATGAGCCAAACGGCGGGGGCTGGTAAGCAGATTTTTGATGCACTGAGTAACGTGAATATCCGCATGATCAGCTATGGCGCAAGTGCCCACAACTTATGTCTGTTAACACGAGGCTCTGATGCTGACCGTGTGGTGCAAATACTGCACCAGCGGCTATTAGAGCAGTGATAACCAACGTAACCACCGCTTTGCGGGTGCCGCAGCACAGCACCCGCAGCAAATCTCACCTTAATCTTCCGGATCGTAGCCCAAATTAGGTGTCAGCCAACGTTCGGTTTCTACGACCGACAGACCTTTACGGGTGGCATAATCCTGAATCTGATCACGTTGTACCTGTGCTACTGCAAAATATTTACTGTCAGGGTGACTAAAATACCAGCCCGATACTGATGCCCCCGGCCACATGGCATAGGACTCCGTCAGACGCATCCCAATACGCTCCTCAACGTGTAACAATGACCAAATAGCTGCTTTTTCGGTATGCTCAGGGCACGCTGCATAGCCCGGTGCTGGTCTGATCCCCTGATAATTCTCACGGATTAGCTCCTCATTACTGAGTTGCTCATCTGGCGCATATCCCCAAAACGATTGGCGTACCTGCTGATGCAAATATTCTGCAAACGCCTCGGCTAACCGATCGGCTATCGCCTTCACCATGATTTTATTGTAGTCATCTTGCTTGGCATCAAACGCATCGGCCAAGTCATGCTCTTCTAACCCCCCAGTCACTGCAAATGCGCCGTAATAGTCGGCTTTTCCGCTAGATTGTGGGGCAATAAAATCACTCAAACAGTAATTGGGAAACTCGCTTTTCTCCGTTTGCTGACGCAGATGGTGGCTGACCGCTAACACCTGCTGACGGCTATCATCAGCATAAATAACCACATCATCATCAACACTGTTAGCGGCAAACAGCCCCATTACCCCACGCGGTTGCAAAGATCGATCGGTAGCCAGTTGATCGAGCATAGCGTTAGCATCGGCAAACACATTTTGCGCGGCCTCACCGACAACCTCATCTTGCAAAATTTGCGGATACTTGCCGGCCAAAGACCAGGTCATGAAAAATGGAGTCCAATCAATATATTCGCGCAACGTACTGATATCGGCGGCCACTTCACGCACGCCCAGCTGTTTTGGCACCGGTGGCTGGTAGTTTTCCCAATCAATTTTTACTGCATTGGCACGCGCTTGTGCCAGAGTGATCGGCGGTGTACGCGGTTTTTTACGGGCAAATTGTGCGCGTACTTGTTCATATTCACGGCGGGTACGCGCAACAAAATCCTCTTTTTGCGTTTCAGACAACAGTGCAGAGCAGACCCCGACCGTACGTGAGGCATTTTGTACGTACGTTGTCGGGCCGCTGTAGTTTTGCTCAATTTTTACCGCAGTATGGGCTTTTGACGTGGTCGCTCCGCCAATCAGTAGCGGAACGGTAAAGCCCTGCCGCTGCATCTCTTTAGCCACATGCACCATTTCATCCAGCGAAGGGGTGATTAATCCAGACAGGCCAATAATATCTACATTCTGCTCACGGGCGGTTTTGAGGATTTTCTCACACGAGACCATCACACCTAAATCTATGATTTCATAGTTATTACACTGTAAAACCACCCCAACAATATTCTTGCCGATATCATGCACATCCCCCTTTACGGTCGCCAGTAAGATTTTACCGGCCGAAGACCCCTGCTGTTTTGAGGCCTGAATATAGGGTTCTAAATAGGCCACCGCCTGCTTCATCACTCGCGCAGATTTAACCACCTGCGGCAAAAACATTTTACCCTCCCCGAACAGATCGCCGACCACATTCATGCCAGCCATCAACGGGCCTTCAATGACATGCAGCGGTTTTTCAGCCTCCTGCCGAGCAGCTTCGGTATCTTGCTCAATAAACTCGGTACCCCCTTTCACCAGCGCATACTCAAGCCGCTTACTCACCGGCCAACTGCGCCACTCTGCTGCCTGTTTGTCTTCCGTTTCACCACTTTTTGCTGCCCGATATTTCTCAGCCAACGCCAGCAAGTTTTCCGTGCTGTCGGCACGGCGGTTTAGCACCACATCCTCAACGGCATCACGTAATTGCGCAGGCAGATCATCATAAATAGCTAACTGGCCGGCATTCACAATGCCCATATCCATCCCATTACGAATGGCGTAATACAGGAATACTGCATGAATAGCCTCACGCACCGAATCATTCCCACGAAACGAAAATGAGACATTCGATACGCCACCGGAAATTAAGGCATGCGGTAAGTGCTGTTTGATATCCGCACACGCCTCAATAAAATCAACCGCATAGTTGTTGTGCTCTTCAATACCTGTCGCAATAGCAAAAATATTCGGGTCAAAAATAATATCTTCCGGTGGGAAACCAATCTGTTCGGTGAGCAACTGATAAGCACGCTGACAAATCTCAAATTTACGGGCTCGGGTATCGGCTTGCCCGGCTTCATCAAACGCCATCACCACCACCGCCGCACCATAGCGGCGCACCAAACGCGCCTGCGCTAGAAATTTCTCCTCGCCCTCTTTCATCGAAATTGAGTTAACAATCCCTTTGCCCTGAACACATTTTAATCCGGCCTCAATCACCTCCCACTTCGAAGAGTCAATCATCACCGGAACACGGGCAATATCAGGTTCAGAAGCGATCAGATTCAAAAAACGCACCATGGCTTTTTCGGCATCGAGCATGCCTTCATCCATGTTGATATCGATGATCTGGGCTCCGCTCTCAACCTGTTGGCGAGCCACATCTAATGCTTCATCATATTTTTCATCTTTAATCAGGCGTTTAAACTTTGCCGAGCCAGTAACGTTAGTACGCTCACCCACATTCACAAACAGTGTCTTTGGATCAATCGCATAAGGCTCTAAACCCGATAAACGGCAGGCTACCGGTAAAACAGGTAACGGGCGCGGTGCAAGCCCCTCCACGGCAACAACCATTGCGGCAATATGTGCCGGCGTTGTACCACAACAGCCGCCGACCATATTCAAAAAGCCGCTTTGTGCCCACTCACGAATATGGTCAGCCATCTCCGTGGGGCCCAAATCGTACTCGCCAAACGCATTGGGTAAACCTGCATTCGGGTGTGCCGACACATAACACTCAGAAATTCTTGATAACTCAGCCACATACTGGCGAAGCTCATCTGGCCCAAGTGCACAATTGAGCCCAAATGAGAGCGGCTGCACATGACGCATGGCATTATAAAATGCCTCCGTTGTCTGCCCTGACAGCGTTCGGCCTGATGCATCGGTGATCGTACCCGAAATCATAATCGGTAAACGGCAACCCACCTCATCAAATACTGACTCAACGGCAAATGCAGCCGCTTTTGCATTCAAAGTATCAAAAATGGTTTCGATCATGATCAGATCAACGCCGCCTCGCAGCAACGCACGAGTCGCCTCTTGGTAGGCTATAACTAATTGATCAAACGAGGTATTGCGAAAGCCAGGATCATTAACATCTGGCGAGATAGACGCGGTGCGGTTCGTTGGCCCTAAAACACCGGCCACATACCGTGGTTTCTCTGGTGTTTTAGCACTCCACGCATCGGCAGAGGCTCGTGCTAACAGTGCACCAACATAGTTCATCTCAGCCGCCAGTGATTCCATCTGGTAATCGGCCATCGCAATTGACGTTGAGTTGAAGGTATTGGTCTCTAAAATATCCGCACCGGCCTCAAGATAGGCATCGTGGATAGCCGAAATTACACTCGGGTTAGTTAATACCAGCAGATCATTGTTGCCTTTCAGATCACTAGGCCAGTCGGCAAACCGCGATCCGCGATAATCAGCCTCCTGCAGCCGATACTGCTGGATCATGGTGCCCATGCCACCATCAATAATCAAAATTCGCTTGGCTAACTGCTGTTCTAAGCTGCTTAATACGCGTGGCTCTACCATGATTCCCTCTTGCATTCCTTGCTACGGCTTCACAACATCCTATCATAATTACAACAATTAGAAATCTAGATGGCTAAAGCAACCGAGCTATTTATCCACGTTTAACATTCATGTAAAAATAATCCATTACCTAAACCTCATATCGTAGGATAATTACCCACAGTAACCGCACCTATAACGAGCAAATTATCTATCGAACACATATTTTGAGGGTTTTATGAGTGTTTATTACACCTTGTGCTTTCTAGCCGCTATTGCGATTATGATTGCCTATTTAAATCAGTTCATCAGTAAAGTTCAAACAACCATTGCCATTACTGCAGGCGCACTGCTCTGCTCATTAATTCTGATTATTGCCGGGCATTTTGGCTGGTTTAATCTTGAAAACATTGCGCAAGGCGTTGTGGAAAAGATCGATTTCCAAAACTTCCTGCTAAAAGGGATTTTAGGCTTCTTACTCTTTGCGGGTGCACTCGGCATTAAACTGCCCGTGCTCAAAGATCAAAAGTGGGAAATCACCGTACTTGCCCTATTCTCAACCCTGTTTTCGACCTTTTTGATCGGTTTTGCTACTTACGGGATCACCCATCTAATTGGCATCAATATGGCATTTATTCACTGTTTGCTGTTTGGTGCATTAATTTCCCCAACCGACCCTATCGCCGTTTTAGCGATCATCAAAAAGCTCAATGCTCCGCGCCGAGTTTCCATGCAAGTGGAAGGAGAGTCGCTGTTTAATGATGGGGTAGGCTTGGTTATTTTTGTCACCATTTTTGCCGTTTCATTTGGCGGGCGCTCACCAACGTTTCTTGATGTTTCGGAAGTATTTTTACACGAAGCACTTGGCGGGATAGTGTATGGTTTGGTGATTGGTTATATCGCCCATCTACTGATCTGTGCCACGGATGACGGTAGTCTCGAGCAATTAATTACCCTACTCGTACCTACCGCAGGCTTTGCTCTGGCCAATATGCTCGGTGTTTCCGGTGCGCTAGCCATGGTTGTTGCCGGTATCATGGTCGGCAACTGGACACGCTATCAAGGGTTTTCCGAACAAAGCTCACGCTATATGGATCACTTCTGGGAGATGATTGATCACTTCCTCAATGCGCTTTTGTTCCTGTTAATTGGCTTGTGTTTACTGCTGATCGATCTAACCCCACAAGGCATGTTGTTGATGCTGCTGGCTATTCCGGTCTGTCTGCTTGCACGCTATATCAGTGTTGCTGTGCCATTTATCGCTTTCCGCCGCTTTCGTACCTACAACCCATATACCCTAAAAATATTGACTTGGGGTGGTCTGCGCGGCGGTTTGGCACTTGCCATGGCACTGTCCATTCCGGCAGGAACCGCGTTTGTCGCCGGAACGCATACTGATGTCCGTGATCTTATTTTGGTAATGACCTATGCCGTGGTTCTGTTTTCAATTTTGATTCAAGGCTCTTCTATTGAGCGCATGATAATTAAATCAAAAAGTGTTGAGCCTTCCAAAAAAGAGCACAAGCACCCAAATACAGAACTTCCACACTAATTAGAATATCGGCCTATCGCGCCGAGCCCGTTTTATCTTTATATTCTCTGTATTTATGGCAAAACTAAGGGCTCTAAGAGCCCTTTTTTATACGATATTTTTTGTAGGATATAAGACAAATAACCATTCAGACACACTCATCCCCTCAGCACTAACTCTTATTCCAGTGTCGGCTTCATTACACGTAAATCATACGGTGTAATTTGGTAGACACAGTAATTAAGCCAGTTACTGAACAACAAATGGCCATGACTACGCCAAGCTGCTATCGGGCGATTGGCCGGATTATTATCAGGAAAGTAATTAACTGGGATCTTTGGCGATAACCCCTCAGCCAAATCGCGCTGATACTCACCCGCCAATGTCAGCGTATCGTATTCAGCATGCCCAGTTACAAACACCTGCCGCCGATCTTGGCTTGCCAACAAGTAAGCCCCTGCCTGCTCAGAGCGGGATAAAAGATGTAAATCCGTATATTGGCGAATTATTTGCTCAGGGAAATCAGCATAGCGCGAGTGTGGTGCTAAAAAAACCTCATCAAATCCACGCGTTAAAGTGGCGAGCGGATCAAGCACCTCATGCTGGTATACGCCTGACAACTTCTCTTCACGCGTCATCTTCGGTAATCCAAACAACACATTTAATGCCGCCTGTACCGCCCAACAAACAAACAGTGTGGATGTAACATGTGTTTTTGACCACTCAATCAATGCTCGAATTTGATCCCAATACGCCACATCAGAAAACTCAACCAATCCCAGCGGAGCACCAGTAACAATCAAACCATCGTAGTTTTTATCAGCAATCTGGCTGAAACTACGGTAAAACATATCTAAATGTTCAAGCGGAGTGTTATGGCTAGGACGATGATCAATACGTAGCAGCTCAATATTTAGCTGGAGGGATGAGTTAGAGAGTAAGCGTAAAAACTGGTTTTCCGTCTCAATTTTCTTGGGCATTAAATTGAGAATTAAGACATTCAATGGCCGAATATCTTGATGCACAGCACGTGATTCAGGCATGACAAAGATATTTTCCTGACGCAACACCTGAGCTGCAGGTAGCTCATCGGGAATACGGATAGGCATTCAGTCGACCTCTCGTTATATCCATATAAACGTTTAGACATCTAGAAATCCATAATAATGTGCTTTTTACTCAAGATCCAGCCAAAAATATCCCGATTCTAAATCCCACGACGCACAACCGCTGCCAAAACCAAAAACGCAAAAAGCCCATCCTTTCGGATGGGCTTT
>CAMTGL010000027.1 GCA_947071955.1 uncultured Plesiomonas sp. | reverse complement strand
CGCTTACCGATATCACTGTGATACCGGTAAGCGGGGCAACGGAAAAATAGCAGCGTTAGTTAGGCAAGATCACGCTGATAAGGCAGCGGGTAGATAGCCAGTTCACTGCTCGGCTCATCAATGACGCGCAGTTGTGCGTCAGGTTCAAGATCACTGCTAAGTACAATTTGAATCAGTACTTTGCCCGCAGGCAAGGCAGCCGCCGATAACACAGTGCCGGTTTTACGCCAGTTATCACCTAATTTTAGCTCGACACTTTCACCGGCGACAGGAAGGCGTGCCGCTCTACCCAATAAGGTATATAAGGCGCGTTTATTCGCTCCCCGATATTTTGCTCGCGCGACCATCTCTTGTCCGGCATAGCAACCCTTGGTAAAACTGATGGCGTTTAAGGCCTGCAAATTGACGGCCTGTGGAATAAATTCCGCCATAGTTTGCGTACTTAATTGCGGTAAACCCGCTTCAATATCTAATGCCTGCCACTGTGTGTGATGACGCAGTATTGCACTTGATTGTTGCAGTGTGCTGTACAAGCTCTCTTGTGGCGTGGTGTGAGTATCGATAACCAGAAGGTAACGATCTGCCGGTGTGGGGAGATACATAATCTGGCCAAACGGTGCGTTGACGACTGGTGTAGCAGCATCTGGCAGTGTATCAGTCAGCGTTTGCAGTGCGGTTGCTGCATGTGAACCGGCTAATCCAGCCAGTTTCCACTGCGTGTTTTCGGTGATGGTCAGCTTGGAAAATACGGCATACTTTTTCAGTTCTGGCAGTTGTTGCTCAGTGAGTGATTTTGGTTGTATCCAGCCGAAACCATCGTTGAGATGAAACAGAGTGAACACGCTCCACATTTTACCTTTGGCATCACAATGTGCGCCTAAACTGTAATGTTCTGGCTGGATAGTTGGCACATCACAGGTGACTTGCCCTTGCAGGTATTTGATGGCATCAGGGCCGACGATATTCAGCAGATCAAGATGATCAAGCGGGATCAACGAAAGGGCGAGTTCAGATGACAGTACAGCAGGTTGAGTGGAAAAATCGGGCGTGATCGCAGGTGTCATAAAAAAATCCATCTGTCTGTTTGGCCGAATGATTTCGTCTATCTGCCGAAATCAGTCAAAAGTGTATTTACTATAACGCTCTACAGCATGACTGACTATGTGAAATCATCTGATTTTCAAGCGGATAAATTGGGCAGAACAGCGTGTTTGGTCACAAATAAGCACGATAAAATCAGCGCAAAATAGCTGATAAATGCTACGATCAGCGGTGTTTGAGACTGTTTATTGGAGTCAGCAACGTGGATATTAATGATAAAGCGCGTGTGCGTTGGGCATGCCGCCGTGGGATGTTAGAGCTGGATGTGATTATCATGCCGTTTTTTGAGCATGAGTACGATACGCTGACTGATGTGCAAAAAGCCGATTTTATTCGCCTGCTTGAGAGCGATGATCCGGATCTATTTCGCTGGTTTATGAATAGCACTAAGCCAACAGATCCGGTTTTGGATGCGATGGTTGTTCTGATGAAAACGCGTAATCAAGCCCGTGGATTTGTGGCAGTCTGATATTCACCCTTCGCAGCGCGCACTATGGATTTTACGTGCTGCTTATTTTCTACTCAGCATAGCCGCTCTGACTGTGGTGCTAACGTTTTCCTATACGCTTTTATATTCCCTTTCACTTGTATTTTTGAGTTTTTTAATGCTTTTTGAATATAAAAGAATGCGCCGTAATGGGCTGAAAATGTGTGGGAAACTGGCATTTAGTGAGATGTATCTGATGAGGTGGCAAGACACAGAGTGGCGCTACTGCCGTACACTTTCACTTTCTGTATTTGGCTTACTGATTTATCTGCGTGATCCGCAAAATAAGACGCGTAGAACGCGGGTGTTGTGGTTACTACCCGATATGATGAGTGAAAGGTCATGGCGCACGCTCTCTGCCGTAGTGCGGCAAACCGACCGGATTAATGATAAATACTCATAGGCAGTGTGTTGTGTAAATTACCTGCTATTTAAACAGGCAATTTACTGATGTCATTTTTTTTCGAGCCGTGTTTGTGATGCTGCTTTGTACGACTACCGCGTTGATCCTGATTGACTATCGTGTGGTGAAAGAATGCTCGGCAGAGGATCAGGTTGTGGCTCAGGGTAATCAAGCGTGTAGTGCAATCCACGGCTCTCTTTACGCTGTAGCGCACACAGCACAATTAACTCAGCAACTTGTACCAGATTACGCAATTCCAATAAATTATTGGAAACGCGGAAATTGGCGTAATAGTCATGAATCTCTTGTTTGAGCATGTTAATTCGCCGTAAGGCGCGCTCAAGCCGTTTGGTGGTTCGCACTATGCCGACATAATCCCACATAAAAAGCCGCAATTCGTGCCAGTTATGCTGGATCACTACATTTTCATCAGAGCACTCAACTTGACTTTCATCCCACGCAGGCAGTGAGTCAACGGTATCGGCGTAAGGCAACCACTGCAATAGATCTTCGGCAGCAGACCATGCATAAACGACACACTCAAGCAGTGAGTTAGATGCCATACGGTTTGCACCGTGTAAACCGGTGTAGCTGACTTCACCAATGGCATACAGACCATCAATATCGGTACGGCCAGCATGATCAACCATTACGCCGCCACAGGTGTAGTGGGCAGCAGGAACAATGGGGATCGGCTCTGCGGTAAGATCAAGCCCTAATGTCAGCAGTTTTTCATAAATGGTAGGGAAGTGTGCTTGCACAAATTCAGCCGGTTTATGGCTGATATCCAGATACATGCAATCAGCACCCAAGCGCTTCATTTCATGGTCAATGGCGCGGGCGACAATATCACGCGGTGCTAGCTCGGCCCGTGCGTCAAAATCAGGCATAAAGCGAGAACCGTCAGGCCGGCGTAGGTAAGCGCCTTCGCCCCGCAATGCTTCAGTCAGCAAAAAATTACGGGCTTGTGGATGATACAAACAGGTCGGGTGGAACTGATTGAACTCCATATTGGCGACCCGACACCCCGCACGCCATGCCATGGCGATGCCGTCACCCGATGAGATATCGGGATTGGTGGTGTACTGATAGACCTTAGATGCACCGCCAGTGGCCAGTACAACGGCTTTAGCGCGAATACATTCGACCCGTTCGAGAGTTCTGTTCCAGACATAAGCGCCGACAACTTTCCGCGATTGGTCGTTTTCAAGCGGCGGGTGCTGGGTACTGAGTTGTTCACCTTGTACCACGCCATGCTTGGCACTGGTGATCAAATCAACAGCATTGTACTTTTCGTACAATGCGATGTTTGGGTGATAACGGGTTTGATCCACCAAGGTGGTTTGCACCGCCTTTCCGGTAGCATCAGCGGCATGTAAAATTCGGCGATGGCTGTGGCCGCCTTCACGTGTAAGGTGAAACTTTTGATCAGTCGCCAGCCCTTCCACATCAAAAGGAACGCCACAATCAATTAACCACTGCACGCAATTGCGGGCATTTTCGGTAATAAACTCAACTGCTGCTTTATCGCACAGCCCTGCGCCGGCAATCAGTGTATCCTGCAGGTGTGATTCAATGCTGTCAGTTTCATCAAATACGGCAGCAATGCCACCTTGTGCATAATAAGTCGCACCTTCTGCGAGCGATCCTTTGCTCAGTATGATCACCTTGCAGTGTGGCGCTAAACGAAGTGCTAATGAAAGACCGGCAGCGCCGCTTCCGATGACCAGCACATCGCAAAGATGTTCAAGGGATTGTTCCATAACGTATGATATATATTCAGAATGGGATCTTATGTTAGATCAGGTCCTGATATATTGTTATCGTTTTTATGTCTTTGAATAGGCGTTTAACTCACAGAATTTAGTACAACGTTGAACTTTACTCAGAGATAAGCATCAAATACAACAGCTGGCTCAATTACTGCGATTTCACACTAACAGCGAGTAATGCGAGATGCTGTACAAAGAATGTTTTGGAGAAAACACCTCGGATGAGCGAGCAGTTGACAGATCAGGTTCTGGTCGAACGTGTTCAGCAGGGGGATAAACGCGCTTTTAATCTTCTGGTTGCCCGCTATCAGCATAAAGTGGCCGGATTGGTTTCCCGTTATGTCCCACAGGGCGATGTTCCTGATGTTGTACAAGAGTCATTTATCAAAGCGTATCGGGCCTTAGCGTCTTTTCGCGGTGAAAGTGCGTTCTACACATGGCTGTATCGTATTGCGGTCAATACCGCAAAAAATTATCTAGTTGCTCAAGGGCGCAGGCCGCCGAGCAGTGATGTAGATGCAGAAGATGCGGAAAATTTTGAAGTAGGCGGTGCGTTAAAAGAAATATCGAACCCTGAGAATTTAATGTTGTCAGAAGAGTTGAAGCGGGTAGTTTTTGCTGCAATAGAAGCACTGCCTGATGATCTGAAAATGGCAATCACGGTGCGTGAATTAGATGGGTTAAGTTATGAAGAGATAGCCACGATTATGGATTGTCCGGTTGGTACGGTCAGATCGCGGATATTTCGAGCCCGTGAATTTATTGACAGTAAGATTCAACCCTTAATTCAGCAGTAAATGGCCATGGGAACTCCGGTCTGATTAGCCGCAACAGTGCACCGGTGTCAGGCAATAGTCATATCACCTTTAGTAATATAGGTAAGTAGGCATGCAGAAAGAGCAACTTTCCGCCCTGATGGACGGTGAATCGGTAGACAGCGTGTTGTTGAGTGAGCTGTCGAAAGACCGTGAGCTGCAAGGAGCGTGGCGTAATTATCATCTTATCCGCGATACGCTGCGCAAAGAGACGCCGGCAGTGCTCGATTTTGATATTACCACTCGCATTGCTGCTGCGTTGGAAAATGAACCCACGTTGTTTGTGCCGAAGGCTGTGCCAGAGTCACAACCTGCGCCAGAAACATGGCATAAGCTATCCTTTTGGGAAAAAATTCGCCCTGTATTGGGGAATGTTAGTCAATTGGGGCTGGCCGCGTGCGTATCACTGGGCGTTATTGTTGGCGTGCAGTATTACAATCAGCCGGAAGGTGGATTGGAAGATAGCCCTGTTTTCAATACGTTGCCAATTGGTGGACAAGCTTCACCGGTAAGTTACAGTGTTCCGACCTCGGGTGCGCCAAGTGAGCAGCAGTTGCAAGAGCAGCGCAAGCGCATCAGTGCGATGTTACAAGATTATGAGTTACAGCGTCGTTTGAATGCGGAGAACATTGAGCCGCGTCAGAGTGATATGTCGCAACAAGCCGGGAATACACAGCGCTAATGAAGCAAATTGTCTTTTTCCTGCTGTCAGTGCTGGGGGTTTGCAGTGCCAGCGCTGTTGCATCACAAGGAACGGCAGATCTGCCTGTAATCTCTTCATTACCGCCCGTTCCCGCAACGACGGCACCGGTAAAAAATACGCAGGTAGATGAGAGTTCAATGCCTGCAGCAGTCGCGGCTGACAACAGTGCGCAGTCTGCACAAACGCTGCTTGAAAGCATGGCGGTTGCCTCACAAAACCTCAATTACGAACTGTCATTTATCCGTGTCAGCAAAAGCAGTGTTGATTCTATGCGCTATCGTCATGCGTATATCAATAAGCGTAACCTGAGCCAAATGCTCTACCTTGATGGGCCGCGCCGTGAAGTTTTACAGCGTGGTGATGAGGTAAGCTATTTCGAGTCCGGTGTTGAACCTTTCACTATCCGCAGTTCGCACATTGTTGACTCATTGCCTTCGGTATTGCATGGCGATTTCAAACAGCTCAGTAAATTTTACGATTTTGTGCCAGTTGGTCGCGCACGGGTTGTTGATCGCCCGACACAAGTGGTACGTATCGTTCCGCGCGATGATTTCCGTTACAGCTATGTTGTCTGGCTGGATGAAGAGAATAAACTGCTGCTGCGTGCAGATTTACTCGATCGAGATGGAGAAACCCTTGAGCAATATCGGGTTATCTCGTATGTGGTAACACCCGAGTTAATGAAAGTGATGTCAAAGCTGGATGATGTTTCTCTGCCACCGGTTTTGGCGTTCGAGCCGCAAGCAAAACAGGATCTGGCATGGAAACTGACGTGGCTGCCGAACGGGTTTGCCGAAGTCTCACGCAGTCGTCATCGCCTGCCGAATGTTGATATCCCTGTCGAATCACGCCTTTACTCTGATGGATTATTCAGCTTTACCGTCTATGTATCACCTACTGATGGCCGTGCGCTTCATGAGCAACTTGTGCGTCAGGGGCGAAGAACGGTGCACATTGAAAATCAGGGGCCGTATGAAATTACGGTAGTCGGTGAGTTACCTCCGTCAACGACCAAACGGATTGTTCACGGGGTAAAGTTTGATGCCGCGCCAGCAAGTAGCGCGCCCATCAATAACAGCGGCAGTAAATAACAAGCGATCATCTTGTGCGATGGGGTTGTGTGCACCACGCATCAGAAAAATGACAGACAGGTAAGCCATCATACGAAGGCTTGCCTGTCTGTTTTTGGTTTAGAGGAACATTACAGATAAAAATAGAGCTCATACTGCTTAGTATCAAGGTTAATCGTGTTGGTCGGGTATTGCGTTAAGCATGTAAGCCGAAAATGAGGTCGAGATTGCTGATGATCCGAGAAAGAGTCACTGTGGTTAGCTACCAAGATGGGGTGGCCACTGTAATGTGCCAGCAAAAATCAGGTTGTAGTGGATGCGCAAATGCATCGGGTTGTGGCATGAGCTCATTGGATAAAATATCCAGTGGCAAGATGCACACGCTTGAACTGCACAGTGATGTTGCATTAACGGTCGGCCAGCAGGTTGATATCGGGATATCTGAAACCAGTTTAGTCAGATCTGCTTTTACGCTCTATTTTATCCCGTTGTTGGGGCTAGTGTTAAGCACCTTGATAGCGAGCCACTATCTGACACAAGAGTGGGCCGTTATGCTGATGGCTGCGTTGGGTACGGGAGGGGGATTTTTAGTCGCCCGTAATATGGCTCAGCGAGCCAGCCAGCAAAAAGCGTATCAGCCCATTATTTTGCCTGCAGAAGGGCAAAATAATGCTGCAAGCGGTGAATATGAGCAAGTGGGGCTCTATCATACTGTTGCGGTAAGTGCCATTGCAGTAAATACCGCTCAGGGAAATGAAAACACAGGCCAACAGGCGTTGTTATCTTCATCAAAATCTGACGCTGAGTGATGAACAGGGCGGTGAGTCTGATGATATTGATGTGATAATTACACCAGTACAGCGTATTCTAGCTGTAATAAATACCGCTAATCCGTAAAGTGAGTGCCTGCAAGGATAGCGAGTAACCGGCGATTCAGGTAGAATCCACCCACTTAAATCATTAACACTGATTCTGCTTTGATTCCTAGCAAAGGTCGCGCAAATTCTGATGAAGCATATTCGTAACTTTTCCATCATAGCCCACATTGACCACGGTAAGTCGACACTGTCTGACCGGATCATCCAAATTTGTGGCGGTTTATCTGATCGCGAAATGGCAGCCCAAGTTCTGGACTCTATGGATTTGGAACGTGAGCGCGGTATCACCATTAAAGCGCAAAGCGTTACGCTAGATTATACCGCCCCTGATGGTCAGGTTTATCAGTTAAACTTTATCGATACTCCAGGCCATGTTGACTTCTCGTATGAAGTATCCCGCTCACTGGCGGCCTGTGAAGGTGCGCTACTGGTGGTTGATGCTGGCCAAGGCGTTGAGGCACAAACACTGGCAAACTGTTACACCGCGCTGGATATGAATCTGGAAGTGGTGCCGGTATTGAACAAAATTGACCTTCCTGCCGCAGAGCCTGAGCGTGTGGCCGAAGAGATTGAAGATATCGTAGGTATTGATGCTACCGATGCGGTGCGCTGTTCAGCGAAGACCGGTGTGGGTGTGCCTGAAGTGCTGCAACGGTTGGTTGAGTCTATTCCAGCCCCAGAAGGTGACCCTGAAGCGCCGTTACAAGCCCTGATCATTGATTCATGGTTTGATAACTACTTAGGTGTTGTCTCTTTGGTTCGTATCAAAAATGGCAGCCTGCGTAAAAACGACAAAATTAAAGTGATGAGCACCGGCCAGACTTGGGGTGTTGATCGTTTGGGTATTTTTACCCCGAAGCAGCTTGATTGTACAGAACTCAACTGTGGCGAAGTAGGTTGGGTTGTTTGCGGTATTAAAGATATTCTGGGCGCTCCTGTGGGCGATACCCTGACACTGGCGCGTAATCCAGCAGATAAAGCATTACCGGGCTTTAAGAAAGTAAAACCACAGGTTTATGCCGGTCTGTTCCCTATCAGCTCTGATGATTATGAAGCATTTCGTGATGCGCTAGGTAAACTAAGCCTGAACGATGCCTCACTGTTTTATGAGCCAGAAAGTTCTACAGCGCTGGGTTTTGGTTTCCGTTGCGGCTTCTTAGGCTTGCTGCACATGGAGATCATTCAAGAGCGTTTAGAGCGTGAATATGATCTTGACTTAATCACCACTGCACCAACGGTAGTGTATGAAGTTGCTGTTACAAGTGGTGATATTGTCTATGTTGACAGCCCATCAAAATTACCACCACTGAATAATATTGATGAGATCCGTGAGCCAATTGCAGAGTGTCATATGCTATTGCCACAGGCTTATTTGGGTAATGTGATCACACTGTGTATCGAAAAGCGCGGTGTACAGACCAACATGGTTTATCACGGTAACCAAGTGGCGCTGACCTATGAAATTCCGATGGGTGAAGTGGTTCTTGATTTCTTTGACCGACTGAAATCAACGTCGCGCGGTTATGCCTCACTGGATTACAGCTTTAAGCGTTTCCAAGCCGCTGATATGGTGCGTGTTGATATTATGGTTAACGGCGAGCGTGTTGATGCGCTGGCAATTATTACTCACCGTGATAATGCCCAAGGTCGTGGCCGTGATGTGGTTGAGAAAATGAAAGAGCTGATCCCACGTCAGCAATTTGATATCGCAATTCAAGCGGCTATCGGTAACCAGATTATTGCCCGTGCCACCGTCAAGCAGTTACGTAAAAACGTACTGGCAAAATGTTATGGTGGTGATGTGAGCCGTAAGAAAAAACTGCTACAGAAGCAGAAAGACGGTAAAAAACGTATGAAGCAGGTCGGTAATGTCGAGCTGCCACAAGAAGCGTTCTTGGCCATTTTGCATGTCGGCAAAGATTAATTTTCGACAAATATTGATTTAAGGAGCAAGCATGGCTAATACCTTCGCGCTGATTTTGGTGCTGGTTACTCTGTTCACCGGAATTATCTGGTGTTTAGATAAACTGGTTTGGGCACCTAAGCGTAATGCCAAAAAAGAGGACGTACGTGCGAAGGCGGGCGGCAGTATTGATGAGGCAACCTTAAACAAGGTTGCTCCACAGCCAAGTTGGGTTGAGACTTCTGTCTCTATCTTTCCGGTTATTGCCGTTGTATTGGTCGTGCGCTCTTTCATCTATGAGCCATTTCAGATCCCTTCTGGCTCTATGATGCCTACGTTACTGGTAGGCGATTTTATCCTTGTGGAAAAATTTGCCTACGGTATCAAAGACCCGATCTTCCAAAAAACGTTGATTAAAACCGGTGAACCTAAGCGCGGTGATATTGCGGTATTTAAATATCCAGAAGATCCGAGCTTAGATTACATCAAGCGCGTTGTTGGATTACCGGGAGACACAATTGTTTATCAAGATAAACAATTGTTCATTAAGCCCGCCTGTCCTACAGGAAAAGAGTGTCAGCCACTGACCAAACTGGAGTACAGCAATGTACATCCAAGCCCATTTTATCAGGGTAATGCTCAGTTAATTGAAGCAACCGAGCAGTTAGGTACTGTGGGGCATAACATTCTTATTAATCCTTATATGCCAGAAGCTACTGCCTATTATTACACTCAAACCGGAAAACCGGTGGGTGAGTGGGTTGTTCCTGAAGGTGAATATTTTGTCATGGGTGATAACCGTGACAACAGTAAGGACAGTCGTTTCTGGGGCTTTGTCCCGAACGCCAATTTAGTCGGTAAAGCCGTTGCTATCTGGATGAGTTTTGATAAAGAACCCGGAGAGTGGCCTACAGGTGTTCGCCTGAACCGAATTGGCGCAATTCATTAATCGGTTATGTAGTTGATGAATGCATCATTAAATACTTTACAGCGTAAGCTGGGTTACACCTTTACGAATCAAGAGTTACTTCATCTGGCACTGACTCACCGCAGTGCCAGCGGTAAACACAATGAGCGTTTAGAGTTCCTCGGTGACTCTATCCTCAGTTTTGTGGTTGCTGATGCGCTGTATCATCAATTTCCTAAAGTTGATGAGGGCGATATGAGCCGCATGCGTGCTGCATTGGTCCGCGGAAATACACTGGCTGAACTTGCCCGTGAATTTGAACTGGGTGACTATTTGCGTCTTGGCCCCGGAGAGCTTAAAAGTGGCGGGTTTCGTCGGGAATCTATCCTGTCTGATACCGTTGAGGCTATCATTGGTGCGGTCTATTTAGACACGGGTTTAGAGCCGGTTCGTCAGTTGATCTTGCAGTGGTATCAGCAGCGCTTGGAAGAGATTTGCCCAGGTGATCGGCAAAAGGACCCTAAAACACGCTTGCAAGAGTATCTGCAAGGCCGTCGTTTACCGTTGCCGGTTTACCATGTTATGCAAGTGCGCGGTGAAGCGCATGATCAAGAGTTCACGATTCATTGCAGCGTAGAAGGCATGGCTCAACCCGTTATCGGTGTGGGTTCAAGCCGCCGTAAAGCTGAACAAGCTGCCGCTGATCAAGCACTTACATTGTTGGAGCTGGTATGACCGAAGCTGAAAAAACACATTGTGGCTTTATTGCCATTGTCGGTCGCCCAAATGTCGGGAAATCAACGTTACTGAACCAGTTACTGGGGCAGAAAATTTCGATTACCTCACGTAAGGCTCAGACTACGCGCCACCGTATTGTCGGTATTGATACCCAAGGGGCTTATCAGGCTATTTATGTCGATACTCCGGGTTTGCATATCGAAGAGAAGCGCGCGATTAACCGCTTGATGAATAAGGCTGCCACCAGTTCTATTGGTGATGTAGAGCTGATCATTTTTGTGGTGGAAGGCACGAACTGGAATGAAGATGACGACATGGTGCTGGGTAAACTGCGCCATGCCCGTTGTCCGGTCATTCTGGCGATCAACAAAGTTGATTGCATCAAGCAAAAAGATATTTTGCTGCCACATATTCAGGCGCTAGCAGAGAAGTTTAACTTCCTGAATGTTGTGCCTATTTCGGCTGAAACCGGTGCGGGCGTTGATGAAATTGCCCGTATTGTGCACGATAAACTGCCAGAAGGTACACATCACTTTCCGGAAGATTACGTTACTGACCGTTCACAGCGGTTTATGGCCTCAGAGATTATCCGTGAAAAGCTGATGCGCTTTATGGGTGAAGAGCTGCCGTACTCCGTTACCGTAGAGATTGAGCGTTTTGTAGCCACCGAAATGGGTACTTACGATATCAATGCGGCAATTTTGGTTGAACGTGAAGGCCAGAAAAAGATGGTGATTGGCGCGAAAGGTAGCAAGATCAAGGTGATCGGTACTGAAGCGCGTCGCGACATGGAATCTATGTTCGATACCAAAGTGCATCTGGAGCTGTGGGTTAAAGTAAAATCAGGTTGGGCGGATGACGAGCGTGCTTTGCGCAGCCTCGGTTATACGGACGATCTGTAATTGTACAAGGATACTTTCTGATGGATGGGTGGCAGCGTGGCTTTGTACTTCACGCTCGCCCTTACAGTGAAACCAGCCTGATGCTGGATGTCTTCACTGAAGATCAGGGGCGAATGCGAATACTTGCTAAAGGTGCACGCAGTCGCCGTTCCAATTTAAAGGGCTGTTTACAGCCCTTTACTCCCTTACTGCTCCGCTGGAGTGGGCGTGGAGAAGTCAAAACATTGCGCAGTGCAGAGTCTGCTGCATTAGCCTTGCCTTTTAGCCGTATTGGTTTATACAGTGCGCTGTATGTCAATGAGCTGGTTACCCGTGTTCTTGAGCCACAAACGGCTTACTCTTCTGTTTTTCTTGACTATCTCACTTGCCTGCGTGAGCTGGCACAATATCCGAATAATCCAGAACCGGCTCTACGCCGTTTTGAATTGGCATTGTTACAGGCGCTTGGCTATGGGATTGATTTTGTCCATTGTGCAGGCAGTGGATTACCGGTTGATGGGCAGATGACATATCGTTACCGTGAAGAGAAAGGGTTTATTGCATCACTCATTGTTGATCAACTCAGTTTTAGCGGTCAGCATCTGTATGCACTGGCAGCACGCCAGTTTGATACATCGGATCAACTGAAAGCGGCAAAGCGCTTTACGCGTTTAGCATTAAAGCCGTATCTTGGTGGTAAGCCATTAAAAAGTCGGGAGCTTTTCCGCCATTTTGCCAAGGAGTCGAAACATGTCTAAGTTACTGCTCGGTGTTAACATTGATCATATCGCGACAATTCGTAATGCACGTGGAACAATTTACCCTGATCCGGTGAATGCTGCTTTTGTTGCGGAACAGGCCGGTGCTGATGGTATTACCGTACATTTACGTGAAGATCGCCGCCATATTACTGATCGCGATGTGAAAATCTTACGGCAAACCCTGCAAACGCGGATGAATCTGGAGATGGCCGTCACCGAGGAGATGCTGGCGATTGCCTGTGAGGTGCAACCACACTTTTGCTGCTTAGTGCCAGAGAAGCGCGAAGAGGTGACAACCGAAGGTGGGTTGGATGTTGCTGGTCAGCTAAGTAAAATGACTGACGCAGTGGCACGTTTAACTGCTGCACAGATTAAAGTCTCACTGTTTATTGACCCTGATATGGCGCAAATTGATGCTGCTGTTGCAGTCGGTGCACCATTTATTGAATTACATACCGGTGCGTATGCTGATGCGCCAACTGAGGCTGTACAACAACTGGAGCTGGCCCGTATTGCGGCAGCGGCAGAATATGCTGCTGGGCGTGGGCTGACGGTCAATGCAGGGCATGGCCTGACATACCACAATGTAGCAGCGATCGCGGCCTTACCTGAGATGTATGAGCTAAATATCGGCCATGCGATTATTGGTCGTGCGGTGATTGATGGGCTGAAGAATGCAGTTTCCGATATGAAGCAGTTGATGCAGGCTGCGCGTGCATAATGGCGGTTTGCGGTTTAGGCACAGACATTGTTGAAATAGCGCGTATTGATGCGGTGGTTAATCGTAGCGGTGAACGGCTGGCACAGCGAATTTTGACACCCTACGAGCTGACCTTGTATCAGGCCAGTACGCAGCCAGTCCGCTTTTTAGCCAAGCGTTTTGCAGTAAAAGAGGCGGCAGCCAAGGCGCTGGGTACCGGATTTCGTGGTGGTATTGCGTTTAATCAGATAGAGGTGCGCACTGATCCATTGGGCAAACCCTGTCTGTATTGGTATGCAGATGCAGATAGACAGCGTGCGTTGCTTGGCGCAGTAGATTCACATGTAACCATTGCTGATGAGAAACATTATGCCGTGGCTACGGTACTTCTTGAACGGTAATGTTGGCGGTTACTCCGCAAACATAACGGATAAAAAAGGTGAGCATGATAGCTCACCTTTTTTTATCCGTATTTTAGTCAGATTTTTTTGCAAAGTGATACTAGCTCTTCTGCGACAGTGCTTATATCAACCGTGTTTATGTGACTTGATGTGGAATAAAACGTAAAGACTCATGCCTAACGTTCTCTATCTCAT
>CAMTGL010000026.1 GCA_947071955.1 uncultured Plesiomonas sp. | reverse complement strand
CCCGATAACCACTCCGCCAATTTTCACCGGTGAACGTGGCTTGAGGCTGCCGATATTGTCAAAGGTGGCGGTTAAGCGGTATGTCGGTTCACTGCCCAAGGCTTTAATGTCAGCAACTTTTAGCCCTAAAAAAACCAGAGCGGCTAAACCTACTAACATGAAAATACCTACCCATATTTCCAATCGTCTATTTTGCTGCATGCAGATCAGTTCCCAAACATCAGTGCGGTAAGCACGAAATCTAATGCTAATACGGCTAACGACGAGTGCACAACTGTGCGAGTCGTAGCCTGACTAATTCCTGCCGACGTAGGGACGGCATCGTATCCATTAAACAGGGCAATCCACATCACGGTGATGGCAAAAACCACGCTTTTTAAAAAGCCATTAAGCAGATCATATGACCAACTGACCGAAGATTGCATCACTGACCAAAAACTACCGTGGTCAATGCCTTTCCAGTCAACACCCACCACCGAACCACCCCATACCCCTACAGCGACAAAGATGGTTGAAAGAATTGGCATGCTGATGACACCGGCCCAAAAGCGCGGAGCAATGACTCGGCGTAACGGGTCTACCGCCATCATTTCAAGGCTAGAGAGCTGTTCAGTGGCTTTCATCAAACCTATCTCTGCAGTGATAGCAGAGCCAGCACGTCCTGCAAACAACAAGGCGGTGACAACAGGCCCAAGTTCACGAAACAGCGATAAGGCAACCATCTGCCCAAGGCTTGTCTCTGCGCCAAAATCAACCAGAATGATGTAACCTTGCAAGGCCAGCACCATGCCAATAAAAAGCCCCGAGACTAAAATAATCAGTAACGATTGCACGCCAATGCTGTAAAGCTGACGCAGTAGCAATGGGAACTGTTTACGCGGTTGTGGCCGCCCAATTAGCGCACCAGCCAGCATTATTCCTGCCCGCCCGAAGGTAGCACAGGTTTGCAGCCCGCTGCGGCCAAATGAAGCCAGCGTATCGAGTAACATTAGCCAAATAACTCCGTACGGTAATCCTGAGCGGGAAAACTAAATGGCACTGGGCCATCGGCTTTTCCATCGAGAAATTGGCGAACCCGAGGGTCAGTATGCTCACGCAGCGCTTGTGGTGCGCCGTGAGCAATCACATGTTGTTCTGCAACGATATAGGCGTAGTCTGCAATACTGAGCACTTCCGGCACATCATGCGATACCACAATACAACTCAAGCCCAGCGATTGATTGAGCTGACGAATCAGCGTGACTAAGATCCCCATATTGATCGGATCTTGCCCCGCAAAAGGCTCATCAAACATGATGAGTTCAGGATCGAGGGCTATCGCGCGGGCAAGTGCTGCTCGGCGAGCCATGCCGCCTGACAACTCGGCCGGCATCAAATCAGCAGCACCACGTAATCCCACTGACTCGAGCTTCATTAATACAACTTGCCGTAATAAAGGCTCGGGTAGCTGACTGTGTTCACGCAGTGCAAATGCCACATTTTCAAAGACATTTAAGTCAGTGAATAGCGCGCCTGATTGAAATAGCATGCTCATTTTTTTGCGCACGTCATACAGCTGACGGCGCGACAATGACGGTATATTATCGCCATCAAACCAAATTTCGCCGGAGGTAGGCTGTAATTGCCCGCCAATTAAGCGCAATAATGTTGTTTTGCCGATCCCTGACGGCCCCATAATGGCAGTAATTTTGCCACGGGGAACGCTGAGGTTAATATCCTCAAAAATCGGCCGATCGCCACGGGAGAAGCTCATATTGCGGACTTCTACCAAGTGAGTCTGAGTATGAGTCATCACGTTCTCTTTAAATAACCGAGATAATTAGGCCGCGGGCATGATAGGCATTCCACGCTAATATCTCAACACACCCATGAATGAATGTTGCCGTTTTACTTTTTGCCGTTCGGCAGTCAAAATTAGCCGCAATACCACATGCTAAGGCGGTATTTAGCCATCACTTATCCTATCAATGTCTATTACAGATGATCATTACATGCTGTAATTAAACAAGATGACTACATCAGTGTGATGACTACAAATTGTACTGCAACATTGCAGATGTATTAAACCACAAATTATCACAACAGGATTTACTTAATGTGGCTTGCCGTTTCTTTATTAGTGCTGGGTTTAGTTTTATTGGTCTGGAGTGCTGACCGCCTTGTTTACGGCGCTGCAGCATTAGCAAAAAGCTTTCATGTTCCGCCACTGATTATCGGTATGACCATCGTCGGTATGGGCACCTCTGCCCCTGAAATGGTGGTTTCTGCCACAGCCGCATTCAGTGGGCACAGCAATACAGCAGTCGGGAATGCGATTGGTTCGAATATCGCCAATATCCTGTTAATCTTAGGTGTAGTGGCGCTAATCTGCCCGCTAAAAGTCAACACAACGATTATTAAACGTGAATTAGCCATTATGTTGGGCGTTTCTGTACTGGCCGGCATTTTGTTGTACAACAATTATTTGGGCAGAATAGAATCTTTTATCCTATTAGCCGTGTTTGCGCTGTTTATGCTTTATATGACACACCTTGCCCGCTCTGCGGCACGCACCGGCATTACTGAGCCCGATGATGATATTCCGGAAGGGGTCAGGCGGGGCCGGGCCAGTTTTTGGGTAATGGTTGGCCTCATTGTGCTGCCGCTCTCATCAAAACTGATGGTGGATAATGCCACCGTGATTGCACATGCATTGGGTATGAGCGAGCTGATTATTGGCCTGACCGTGATCGCCATTGGCACGAGTTTACCGGAGCTAGCAACCTCAGTGACTGGCGCACTCAAGGGCGAAGATGATATGGCGCTGGGCAATATCATTGGCTCAAATATCTTTAACATCTTGACTGTGTTGGGTATTCCAGCATTAATTTCCCCTTTTGCAACCGACCCCGCAGCATTTAGCCGCGATTTTATGGTTATGATGGGGGCTAGCCTGTTTTTAGCGGCACTGTGTCTGCGTCGCAGCCATCGCATTGGCCGTATTGCTGGCGTGCTGTTATTGGGCAGTTTTATTGCTTATCTGACCATGCTGCTGCAACAGATGCAGGCGTAAGACAATCCACACCATAAACGATGGTGGTGTTGCACACTTTTTGCGAAAACTCTTTTAAATTTGCGAGAGCCATGATGCCAAATGCTTTTGACTTCCAGCACTGGGGACGCCACGTTCTGACTATTGAGCGTGACAGTATTGATCAGCTCGATCAGTATATTGATGCTAATTTTGCGCACGCCTGTAAATTAATTTACGAATGCAGCGGCAAAGTGGTTGTCATGGGAATGGGGAAATCAGGCCATATTGGGCGCAAAATTGCCGCCACCTTTGCCAGCACCGGGACGCCTGCATTTTTCGTTCATCCAGGTGAAGCCAGTCACGGCGATTTAGGAATGCTGAGCAAAGATGATGTGGTTCTGGCTATCTCAAATTCCGGTGAAGCGCACGAGATCTTAACCCTGATCCCCGTGATTAAGCGTCTTGGTAACCCATTGATTTGCATGACAAGTAAACCTGACAGCACCATGGGTCGGCTATCAGATGCTCATTTGTGTATTCATGTACCGCAAGAGGCCTGCCCACTGGGTCTTGCCCCGACATCAAGCACTACCGCAACCTTAGTGATGGGTGATGCTCTTGCCATTGCACTGCTCAAAGCACGCGGTTTTACCGCCGATGACTTCGCACTGTCACACCCCGGTGGTGCACTCGGGCGTAAGCTGCTGCTGAAAGTAAAAGATATTATGCATACCGGCGATGATCTGCCCTTTATCGCGCCAACAGCCAGTTTACGCGATACCGTATTGGAAATTTCCCGCAAGAAACTGGGAATGGTAGTAATCTGTGATGACATGATGCATATTCAGGGCATTTTTACTGACGGCGATCTGCGTCGGGTATTCGATTTACACCACGATCTGAATAATATTGCCATCGAAAGTGTAATGACACGCGGTGGCCTGCGCATTGACCCTGAATCATTAGCTGTTGAGGCACTCAATATGATGCAAAAGCGTTGTGTTTCGTGCCTGTTGGTGACACAAAATGATGTGCTTGTGGGCGTTATCCACATGTATGATCTGTTAAAAGCCGGAGTAGTATAATGTTAATTGATACCTGTTACGGTGCCGTAGAGCGTTCGGTACTGGAGCGCGCCGCGCAAATAAAACTGCTTATTTGCGATGTTGATGGTGTGCTGTCTGATGGGTTAATTTATATGGGTAATCAGGGCGAAGAGCTAAAAGCATTTCATGTGCGTGATGGTTATGGCATTCGCTGTCTGCTGACCTCTGATATTGAAGTCGGGATCATTACCGGCCGCTCATCACAACTGGTTGCTAACCGCGCTAAAACACTTGGGATCACCCACCTGTATCAGGGGCAACTCGATAAAATTATTGCCTTTCGTGAGCTGATAAGTACCTTGAATCTACGCCCCGAGCAGGTAGCCTATATTGGCGATGACCTAATTGACTGGCCGGTAATGAAAGAGGTTGGACTGTCAGTCTGTGTGGCAGATGCCCACCCACTGTTGCTGCCTCGCGCTGATTACACCACCAATTTTAAAGGTGGGCATGGTGCAGTACGTGAACTGTGCGATCTGATTTTGCTGGCACAAGGTAAACTTGAAAGCGCACAGGGGCACTCTATATGAATGTCCGCCTGAGTCTGTTTCTCGGCGCGATTGCAATCGTACTTGTCGGGTGGCTTGTCGCCACCTCTGAGCAGGTCGCCCCGACGCTGGGTACAGTAAAAGGCGATCCTTCGTTTTGGGGCAACAATATGTTAACCGTAGTGTATGATCCAGAAGGGAAACTGCACTATAAATTGGTCTCAACCAAGGTGAAATATTACGCTGAAACGGGGGATACTGATTTTACCCAACCCTTGATGACGCTCTATTCACAAACAGGGATCCCCATCTGGATGGTGCGTGCCGACAGTGCCGTATTAACCAAAGATCGGATGCTGTATCTGAAGAACAACGTTGAGGTTAACAGCCTAACACCAGAATCACAGCTTGAGCGCCTTGAAACCGCACAGGCGACCATCAATCTGAAGACGCAAGATATAACCTCTGATACCGAAGTGAAACTATACGGTGCCAACTTCACCTCGACCGGTCTGAAGATGGTCGGTAACTTACGCAATCGAACGGCAGCACTTCAAGAGCAGGTAAAATCGTATTATGAAATTAAAAAACCGTAGTTTACTGGCCGCTTTTACTCTGGTGATGTTGAGCCGCCCCGCGTTTGCTGTCAAAGGCGACACCGACCAGCCAATTAACATCAACTCAGAGCAGCAGTCTCTCGATCTGGCAACCAATACCGTGGTATTTACCGGTAATGTCGTGCTCACACAAGGCACAATCAAAGTGACCGCCAATAAAGTGGTTGTTATCAGACCAAAAGATGAGAAAGGCAAAGAAATTATCGAAGCCTTTGGTAAACCGGCCACCTTCTATCAAATGCAGGATAACGGCAAACCGGTTGATGGCTACGCCGATAAAATGCGTTACGATTTAGGTACTGATTTTGTGGAACTGATCGATAACGCAGAACTCAAACAACTAGACAGCAGCGTGAAGGCCGACCGCATAACCTATTTGATGCAAAAGCAGCAAATGGAAGCGTTCAGCAATAAAGGTCAGCGGGTTGTCACTGTGCTGCAACCGGCTCAGCTCAATAACTCCAACAAGAAAAGTAGCAACTAAATGGCAACGTTGATCGCAGAAAATTTAGCCAAAAGTTATAAAGGCCGCAAAGTGGTGGTCGATGTTAGTCTGACCGTGAAATCCGGCGAAATTGTCGGCTTACTCGGCCCGAATGGTGCAGGTAAAACCACCACTTTTTATATGGTGGTTGGTTTAGTTGCACGTGATAATGGCAGCATTCGTATTGATGACGAAGATATTAGTCTGTTGCCGATGCATGCGCGAGCACGCAAAGGGATCGGCTATTTGCCGCAAGAGGCCTCTATTTTTCGGCGCTTGAGTGTCTACAAAAACCTAATGGCGGTACTCGAAACCCGACAGGATTTAGACGATAAAGGCCGCATTGATCGCGCTGAAGAGCTGCTTGATGAGTTTCATATTCAGCATATTCGCGATAGCTTAGGTCAGGCGTTATCAGGCGGTGAGCGCCGGCGGGTTGAGATTGCCCGCGCCTTGGC
Source organism: uncultured Plesiomonas sp. (assembly GCA_947071955.1). GTDB lineage: Bacteria > Pseudomonadota > Gammaproteobacteria > Enterobacterales > CAMTGL01 > Plesiomonas. Next base: position 7,739 of record CAMTGL010000026.1, on the reverse strand, counting down.
AGCTAACCCTAAGTTTATCCTCCTTGATGAACCGTTTGCCGGTGTTGACCCGATTTCGGTTATTGATATCAAAAAAATCATTGAACATCTGCGTGATAGCGGCCTCGGTGTACTGATTACCGACCATAACGTGCGTGAAACCCTTGATGTATGTGAACATGCTTACATCGTAAGTCAAGGCCATATGATTGCGCACGGGACCCCTGCAGAAGTTTTAGACGACGAACATGTCAAACGCGTATATCTAGGTGATCAATTCCGTTTATAACGTATTATCATCTGCACAACAGAGTCTCTATTTGATTACGTGTTGATTGCATGTTGTATATTGATTTCACATCAAGGCTGCATACTGCATTTTCCCTTCATGTTGAAGGTGTAACAGATATTTGAGGTTACATGAAGCCAAGTTTACAGCTCAAGCTTAGCCAGCAATTAGCGATGACGCCTCAGCTACAACAGGCTATTCGCCTGTTGCAGTTGTCAACGCTTGAGCTACAGCAAGAGATCCAACAAGCGCTTGACAGTAACCCTCTGCTTGAACTTGCCGATGATATTGAAGAAATGTCATCCGAGATATCGGAGTCAACGTATACTCAGTCTGAGGCATTCAATGCCGATGAACATGAGCAGACGTATAATGAAGAGCAAGCTGAACACGATTTTGACTCACGCGATGCACTCGATCAGCAACAATTGCCACAAGAGTTGCCTGTTGATGCATCGTGGGATGATATTTACAGCACAAACAGTGCGCACGCCGTCAGTGGCAGCCATACTGTAGACAGTGATGCACCGCTCTACCAAGGTGAGACCCGTGAAACGCTCCATGACTATTTACTCTGGCAGGCACAGTTATCACGCATGAGTGATATTGATCATGCCATTGCGGTTGCATTGATCGATGCCGTAGATGATAACGGTTATCTTACGCAGTCACTCGAAGAGATCCGCGCAAGCCTTGGTGACAGCAGTATTGAGATAGATGAAATACAGGCGGTACTGACTCGCGTACAACATTTTGATCCACTCGGTGTCGCAGCCCGTGATCTGCGTGAATGTTTATTGGTGCAGTTAAAACAACTGCCAAAGCAGACACCAGCACGCAGACAAGCACAAATGATCATCAGTGATCATATTGATCTACTGGCAAACCGCGATTTTCGTGGATTAACCCGTGAAACACGGCTCAAAGATGATGATCTGAAAACGGCAATAGCCTTAATTCAAACGCTCGACCCGCGGCCTGGACACAGCGTATGCCAACGCGAAACCGAGTATGTGATCCCTGATGTGGCCGTCAGGAAAATGGCCGGCGCGTGGCATGTTGAACTCAACGGTGATGCAACACCGCGTTTGTCAATAAATCCGCAGTATGCGGCGATGTCGCGCCAAACAAATAGCAGCGCTGACTCACAATTTATTCGATCCCACTTGCAAGATGCAAAGTGGTTGATTAAAAGCTTAGAGAGTCGGAATGATACGCTGCTCAAAGTAGCTTGCTGTATTGTTGAACATCAGCAAGATTTTTTTGAGTATGGCGATGAACACATGAAGCCGATGGTACTTGCTGATGTAGCGTTACGTGTGGATATGCATGAATCGACCATATCCCGCGTAACCACGCAAAAGTTTTTACACAGCCCACGCGGCATTTTTGAACTGAAGTATTTTTTTTCCAGCCACGTCAATACCGATGACGGTGGCGAGTGCTCCTCTACAGCGATCCGCGCTCTTGTAAAGCGGATGGTTGCAGAAGAAAACCCCGCAAAACCGCTGAGTGACAGTAAAATCGTCTCAATGCTTGCGGATCAGGGGATCATGGTTGCACGGCGGACTATTGCCAAATACCGTGAATCACTTGCGATACCCCCATCTAATCAGCGTAAACGCTTGGTTTGATACAACAGGATGAGGAAAGACGCTTATGCAAATTAATCTGTCAGGTCATAATGTAGAAATCACAGAAGCGTTACGCGACTATGTCGGTACAAAATTCAGTAAGCTTGAACGCTTCTTTGAGCATATTAACAATGTACATGTGGTTTTAACGGTTGAGAAAAATATTCAAATTGCTGAAGCCACTCTGCATGTTAATGCCGGCGAGCTACACGCTTCTGCCGAGCATGAAACTATGTATGCAGCCATTGATCTGCTGATTGATAAGCTTGCCCGTCAGCTCACTAAACATAAAGATAAACTACACAAGCAGTAATTATGCAACTAAGCACTGTGCTTTCACTGGACTGTACGCGAAGTGCAGTCCATTGCTCCAGCAAAAAACGCGCACTGGAAATTATCAGTGAGCTGGCAGCGCAACGCGTCAACATTCCTGCTCAAACACTGTTTGAGGCGATGCTGGCCCGTGAAAAAATGGGCAGTACCGGCATTGGAAACGGCATTGCGATCCCACACGGAAAAACCGAAATAGGCAGCACCACTGTTGCCGTATTTTTGCGTAGCGAGCAGCCTATTCCATTTGATGCAATTGATAATCAACCGGTTGATCTGCTGTTTGCACTGTTAGTGCCAGAAGATCAGTGTAAAGAACACTTAGAGACCTTATCGGCAGTGGCAAAACGACTGTCAGATAAAGCCGTTTGCCGGCGTTTAAGAACAGCTCAAACTGATGAAGAGCTGTATCAGATTTTGATTGCAGAATAAGGGGTCGCGATCATGGTGTTAATGATCGTCAGTGGACGTTCAGGCTCAGGAAAATCAGTCGCCTTACGGGCGATTGAAGATATGGGGTTTTACTGTGTCGATAATTTACCGGTAGCTCTGTTACCTGAGTTAGCAAAAACGCTGCTTAATCGACAAACCTCTGCCGCAGTCAGTATTGATGTGCGTAACCTGCCCGACTCTCCGGCCGAGCTGGATAAAGCGTTGAGCGATCTGCCCGAAGGTTTTATCCCACAACTGCTATTTTTAGATGCTGACCGCAATGCATTGATTCGACGCTACAGCGATACCCGCCGTTTGCACCCGCTCTCTAGCCAGAGTTTATCCCTTGAAAGTGCCATTGATACTGAAAATGAGCTGCTAGAGCCACTACGCTCACGTGCCGATTTGGTGATTGATACCACGGAGATGTCGGTGCATGAATTGGCAGAAATGCTGCGTTCACGGCTGCTGGGTAAACGTGAGCGTGAATTGACCATGGTGTTTGAGTCATTCGGCTTTAAGCACGGTATTCCGATTGATGCTGATTATGTTTTTGATGTGCGCTTTTTGCCTAACCCGCACTGGGATCCAAAACTGCGCCCGATGACAGGTCTGGATAAACCGGTTGCCGCCTTTTTAGCTCGACATACTGAAGTGCACAACTTTATCTACCAAACGCGCAGCTATCTTGAGCAGTGGTTACCGATGCTCGAGACCAATAACCGTAGCTACCTTACCGTTGCTATTGGTTGTACCGGTGGTAAACACCGCTCTGTGTATATTGCTGAGCAACTGGCTGATTACTTCCGTACACGGGGTAAAAATGTGCAGTCGCGCCACCGAACATTAGAAAAACGGCCAAAAGATGCTCAAAACAACAGTTGAAATCAAAAATCGGCTGGGTTTACATGCCCGGCCAGCGATGAAACTTTTTGAACTAATGCAGAGCTTTGATGCAGACATATGGCTGCGCAGTGATGATGGTAAAGAGGCTGAGGGTAGCAGTATCATGGCAATGATCATGTTAGCTTCAGCACAAGGGCAAACCATTGAAGTTCAAGCCAACGGCCCTCAGGCCGCAGAGGCATTACATGCAGTGGTTGAGCTGATTAATGCCGGATTTGATGAAGAGTGATGCAGACGCATCGCTCTTTACGCTGATTTGATCACTTATTTTCTATTTTCTATTTTTTAAATTAAACCAGAGTATCTATTCGACAGTAATCTGCTCATACATTCCATCTATTTTATATTCCCATCATACAAGCATAATGAACTCGATAATTGCCAGGAAATATCTTTTTATTGTTCACATTAGAGAGTAATAACTTTAATAAATATAAGCACAGCAGTTAAGATTAACACTGAAAATAAAATACAATGGAAAATGAATAAAAATAAAACACAGAAATAAACATACGTTCAGTCTATTCCTGTGTGAGTTTGCAATGATTTATTTATCCGGCCTATTTTTATCAGGCCCCGAAATATCAGGCAACATTGCTGCAACAAGATTACGTTTACTCAGGTATGACATAACCACAACACCAATAATGTGCACAACAACCAATACGGTTAACGCATTGGCTAAGCCACTGTGTAACGTGCTGATCGGCCAGTTATCGCCCAATTCGGTATCTTGTGCCCAACCAGTCAACACCATTAGGATTAGGCCAAACCAGAATGCCCAGACTGCAAGCGCACCCAGCGCATTATGGCCTAATGCCGAAGAGAACTGACGGGTTTTTATCTCCCCCCAATGATGCCGCAATCCACGCCAGCTAGGTAAAAATTGGCCTAATCGTGCAGGTTGAGGCGCAAAACTGACACCCCACAACAAGCGTATTATCACTAATGCCAAAATTAACCAGCCAATACGCTCATGTACCAATTCACCCGGTTCATTAATAAAACGATTGGCAATAAAACCCACTGCAATTAACCAGTGGGTTGTTCTCACAACACTATCCCAATGCTCGCGCATATTAATCTTTTACTTTCAGTTCTTTATGGTAGTGATCACGGGCAAATTTCATCTCATCTAACATCGCTTTAGCTTCTTTCATTTTACCGGTATCCACCAAGGCAATAGCCTGATCCGTTTGGCCGAGCAGCTTATCTAACCCCTCGATATAGGTGTGATGAGCATGGCTGTTTTCAGTGATACCTTTTGGTTTGGTCGGCATTTGTTCTTTGGCTTGCAATGCAGCCGTTTTGATTGCTTGTAGATCTTTTTTCAACGCTTCAGGCGTATCCGCTTTTCCAGCAGCACGGTAGTTGCGTGCAATGGTCTTCATGGAAGACTCAACATCAGCGTGTGCAGGCAGGCTGACCGCTGATAACGATAATACGGCACCGAGGGTTAACATCAGTAATTTACTGGCTTTACGCATTTTGGTTGTACCTATTGTTGTTGTCATTGTTGTACTCATTTTGCACGCTCCTATGCATCACACAAAACAAACAAAAATAAAACATCTCTAGTATAACCATTCACCGATAAGTCACAATTATTTTATTAGAGAAAAAAACCAGCCATTGCTGACTGGTTTGAAATTCAATAAAAGTAATATTTTTTCTGGCAGTAAGGCTATATTAACCAAGCCTGATATAACGGTATCAGTACTGAGTTGGTGCTGTTAATACCGTTCTTTTGATTTATTCCATTTAACTTAACGCCATCACTAAATCATTAGAAGCTTTTTCTTATTTTATACTTATCTTCTTTATATTGCTGATTAGGTTTAAAGCCTATTTTTTTGCAGGCATTATTCAGATAACATTAATTAATCAATGCTAATTAATAAATAACATTACTTTTTAAATATTGTTATAGCTGACGATAACTAAACAAGCGCTCTGATTATCACGTCAGCATATAACAATATATTTTACTCAAACCACGTAATTAAAAAATAATTAACTACCCGCAATTTTCATTGTATCAAGTAAAATAGAGCCGGTTTGAATAGTAGACCGCAGCTCATAATCACTGCCAACAGCAATAATATTAGCCAGCATATCTTTCAGATTCCCAGCGATGGTAATTTCTGATACCGGATAGGCTATCTCACCATTTTCAACCCAGAAACCAGCGGCACCGCGTGAATAATCACCGGTAACGCTGTTTACGCCTTGCCCCATCAATTCAGTCACCAGTAAACCGGTACCCATCTGCTGCAACAGCTGACTGAAATTTTGCCCGCTGTGTTGCACCTTCCAGTTGTGAATACCACCCGCATGGCCGGTGGCCTGCATGCCCATTTTACGAGCTGCATAGCTGGTTAGCAGATATGTTTGTAAAACACCGTCTTGAATGATTTGCAAATCTTGAGTGCGTACGCCTTCACTGTCAAACGGGGTCGAGGCCAGCCCTTTTAACAGATGTGGCCGTTCGGCAATATTAAACCAGCTCGGTAAAATTTGACGACCCAAATGATCGAGCAAAAACGAGGATTTACGGTACAGATTGCCCCCGCTGATCGCAGAAACCATATGGCCTATCAGACCGGTTGCCACTTCAGCTGAAAACATAACCGGCGCTTTGGTGGTTGCAATTTTGCGTGCTCCCAAACGGCTTAGAGTACGGCGTGCACAATCTTGCCCAACCCACTCGGCGCTCATCAGATCTGCTGCATCACGGGCGATCGTGTAGCTGTAATCTCGCTCCATCTCCCCGTTTTGCTCACCAATCATGCTGCACGACAAGGAGTGTCGGCTCGATGGGTAACTGTGCAACAGACCATGGCTATTGCCATACACATTCACACCATAATGGCTGTTAAATGCTGCACCATCACTGTTGGTAATACGTCGATCAGCGGCCAATGCAGTTTTTTCTGCTTCAATCGCATAACGGGCAGCCATATCGGGATCAATATGCATCGGGTGAAACAGATCCAAATCAGGGATCTCAAATGCCATCAGAGCTTTATCGGCTGGGCCAGAGTAAGGATCTGGAGAGGTGTGTTTGGCAATATCGAGTGCCGCCGCTACCGTCTGGCGAATAGCGTGCTCACTTAAATCGGTGGTTGATGCACTGCCTTTGCACTGATTACGGTATACGGTGATACCCAGAGCACCATCGCTATTGAACTCAACATTCTCTACCTCACCCAAACGGGTGCTAACACCAAGACCGGTTGTTTTGGTGATTGCCACTTCTGCGGCATCGCTCTCTTTTGCCGCTAATGCTAAGGCGCGGGCTACCGCGCTTTCCAATTCCTGCCGCTGCTTGGTTACCTGAGTCACTGCGTCCATAAATCCAGCCTGTCATGCTAAAAAATTTGTGTGTAAGCATATCAGGAATACTCAGCAATTTCGCAGCCGTCGCACTAACCTGATAGAATCAGGTTATTATCTTTGATGTAGCGAGTGCAACCATGAAAAAGCAGCCCGGTAATGAGCAAGATTGGCAAAAAAATGATGATGACGATGACATCATCTGGGTCAGTAAAAGTGAAATCAAGCGTGATGCAGAAGCGCTGAAAGTGTTGGGACAAGAGCTTATCTCTTTGGGTCGTCAGGCGCTAGCCCGCGTTCCACTTGATGATGAGCTGCGTGCAGAGATTGAGCTGGCAAAAAAAATCAAAAAAGAAGGGTTGCGCCGTCAGGTTCAATTTATCGGTAAAATGCTCCGTTCTCGTGATGTAGAACCTATCATTACTGCACTGGATAAAATGAAGAACCGCCACAACCAGCAAATTGCACTGTTCCATAAATTTGAACACATTCGCGACCGCCTAATTGAAAATGGTGATGCGGATCTGCAACTGGTACTGAATGATTTCCCAAATGCTGATCGTCAACATTTGCGTAATCTTGTGCGCAGTGCGGTGAAAGAGCGTGCTGAAAGTAAGCCACCAAAAGCTTACCGTGAAATTTTCCAGTACTTAAAAGAGCTGGCTGAACAGCGTGACCTGCCGGAAAATGCAGATCTCGATGAAGCCGATACAGAGACTGATCACTAATCTCTACCAACCCGTATACCGTCAATAATACCTGTATTCATTACGTATAGAGGCTCTTCCAACGCACTCAACGTGCGTGGAAAGTAAGTCATTACCAACCGACAA
>CAMTGL010000025.1 GCA_947071955.1 uncultured Plesiomonas sp. | reverse complement strand
ACGACCTTGCCAAGGTCGGGGTCGCGAGTTCGAGTCTCGTTTCCCGCTCCAAACTAACCATAAATATACTATCTCTAGATCATCACCGTATTTTGCTTATAGCAGGATAGGGAAATAAGCCCAGAGCGGGCTTTTTTTGTCGTTACTGATCACTGTCTGTTTATATTCTGCTGCATTTACACTGCTGATGTTGAGCTTCTGTGCTCTGTCTCATCGCACTGTTGATGCGGCTTTGCGTGCCTTGTGAACAGAGTTATCCACAGTGTGCAGAACATTTAACGCGGCTGAAAAAGCAGTGATTTATGCTTCGATTATGGCTAAATCCCCAGAATATACGGGCTTTCAAGGGCTTTTTCTGTGCTTCAATTTAACGCAGCCTTATTCCGGCCTGTGCTTAATTTCGCGTGCCTGCTAATTGTTATCCACATATCCCCAGTGTAAGAACAATCGCTTAGCGTGCCGTCAATGGTTGTCGGTAAAATTAGTGATCTGTTTCGCTGACTGTCGTACTTTTGTTGTCTTGTGTTTGCATGGTGAGTGCAGATATTGCGCGGTACTGTGGGCGATATGTAGCGGCGAATATTCAGTTGCGAACCGTAGCGATGAAATAGCCCCTTACGCATCGCGCGGCAACCCTTTTTCAATCGCCCGCACCAGCCTGCGCTGCTGCGTTGTGCTGTCTTGCTGTATTGGAATGAGGGGGGCATCGGCGCAAAATGCGGCTAATGCGCTCTGTTTGCGCAACTGTTCGCCAATAGCCCACTGAATATGTTCATTGACTAGCTCATCATCCCCTAAACGCTGTTGCAGTGCTTGTAAGATAGCGGCTTGATAGGGGGCATTACCTAGTGCTACGGCAATATTGCGCAGCCAGCGGCGATGTCCGATACGGCGGATCGCCGAGCCTTCAGTTTGTTTTAAAAAGGTGGCTTCATCCCACGAAAAAAGTGTCAGCAACTGCGGTGCATGTAGGTGAGCGCGTGGGCTGAAATCAGACTCTTCGGTCAGCTGCGAAAAGCGATTCCACGGGCAGATTAACTGGCAATCATCACACCCATAGATGCGGTTGCCAATGGCCGAGCGTAATGCCAGAGGGATTGCGCCTTCCGCTTCGATAGTCAGGTATGAAATGCAGCGGCGTGCATCCACCACATACGGTTCGACAATTGCGCCGGTCGGACAGGTGGTCATGCAGGCAACGCAGCGGCCACATTCGGCACTCAGTGGCTGATCCACGGGCAGGGCTAAATCGACCAGCAGTTCGCCAAGAAAAAACCACGATCCCGCTTCACGATTTAAAATAAGTGAGTGTTTACCTACCCAGCCGATACCGGCTTTTGCCGCCAGCGGGCGCTCTAGTAGCGGAGCTGAGTCAACAAACGGGCGAAAACCACGCAGCCCGACTTGCTGTTGGATTTTATCCCCCAACTGCTTTAAGCGTTGGCGCAGCAGTTTGTGATAATCACGCCCGAGCGCATAGCGGCTGACATAGCCGAGAGTGGGAGCTTTGAGTACCTCGGCAAAACGGGCATGAGCCGGTAGGTAATTCATGCGTACGCTGATCACGCGCAATGTGCCGGGGTGCAATTCGGCGGGGCGAGCCCGCATCGTGCCGTGGCTGGCCATCCAACTCATTTCACCGTGATACTGGTTATCGAGCCATTGTTGCAGCAGTGGTTCATGCTCTTGCAGGTCAATATCACAGATACCTATCTGCTGAAAGCCAAGTTCCTGCCCCCACTGTTTGACTGACAGGGCTAATTGCGCCAGTTCAGCCGCTGATAGCGTGGCGGAGGTGGGTTGTGCTGGGGGTATTTCAGTAGGTGGTATCATACCAATATCAGTGTTAAATGCCGGTTTGAGGTTGTAGTTTAGGTGATGGAATTGTTGCCATTACGCATAAGTGTGTAAACTTATTGAACACGGCGGGTATTTAACCGAGTCTATTTCGGTTATTTTAGCGGAAAGTCGGGCTATTGCGGGTAATTACTGGTGTAACTTCAATATTTACTGCCAGCAGTGCTATGATCTGCCCATTGATCGGTCGTTAAGTCATTCTAATTAGAACGAATAATGAATCATGATGAAATCTGTAACGTTACATTTGGCTGATGAAGCCGCGACAGTGGCTTTGGGAAAGCGTCTGGCACAAGGCTGTGTGAGTGCCACAGTGATCTATTTGCATGGTGATTTAGGGGCTGGAAAAACAACCTTGTGCCGTGGATTTGTGCAAACACTGGGGCATGCCGGTAATGTGAAAAGCCCAACCTACACGCTGGTTGAGCCGTATCAGTTGCCTGAATGGACAGTTTGCCATTTTGATCTGTACCGTTTGGCCGATCCCGAAGAGCTTGAGTTTATGGGAATTCGTGATTACTTCGGTGAGCGCTCACTCTGTTTGGTTGAGTGGCCGCAGCGCGGAGAGGGCTTTTTACCGCCGGCCGATGTGACTGTTACGCTGCACTATGATGGTGAAGCACGCAGTGCCATTTTGCAGGCTAATACGCTAAACGGACAACAATTACTGGCGCGAGTGAGTGACGAATAGGGATGTGGATTAAATCTCGTGGGCAACTGCTACTGGGTGTGCTGTTGTGGTGCTGTGGGTTACCGGTCTTTGCGGCAACGCTAACCGATGTTAGCCTGCGTGATAGCGGCTCAAAAAATGAGCTAGTACTGAGTTTTAGTGGGAAACCGTCGTACGGTTATTTTAACTTAAGCCAACCTGATCGTGTGGTTGTTGATCTGCGTGATACGACGCAAAAAGTCAGCTTGCCCAAACGGTATCGCGGGAAGTTGGTTGAAAGCATCCGAACCAGCAGTGCCCCGCAGCGCGGAACACTGCGTTTGGTGCTGGATCTATCACAGCGGGTAAATGCCAAAGCGGTGACGGAAAAGCGCGGAAGCGGTTATCAGGTGGTGCTGTCACTTACGCCAATTGGCGCTAGCAGCGCAAAAGCACGCAGTACTCAGACAACCTCAACATCACGCAGCACGCGCAGTAATGAACGGGTGGTGATAGCGATTGACCCCGGTCATGGCGGGCAAGATCCGGGCGCTGTCGGTAAAAATGGCCTGCGTGAAAAACAAGTCACGCTGGCGATTGCGCAAAAACTGCGTGATATGCTGAACAATGACAGCGGTTTTCGCGCGGTGATGACCCGTGAGCGAGACTATTTTATCTCGGTCAGCGGTCGTTCTGATATTGCGCGTGAAAAAGATGCACAATTGTTGATCTCTATTCACGCTGATGCCGCGCCGAATCGCAGTGCGAAAGGCGCATCAGTTTGGGTATTGTCAAACCGTCGAGCTAACTCTGAAATGGGCCGCTGGCTCGAAGATCATGAAAAGCAATCTGAACTGCTAGGCGGTGCCGGAGAGGTGCTTTCGGGCAGCAATAATGACCGCTATCTGAGCCAAACGGTGCTGGATTTGCAATTCGGCCACTCACAGCGCGTGGGTTATGATGTGGCATCGAAAGTCTTATCAGAGATGGGGAGAATATCCCCATTGCATAAACGTCGGCCAGAACATGCCAGCTTAGGCGTATTGCGCTCGCCGGATATTCCTTCATTGCTGGTGGAAACCGGTTTTATCTCCAATCTGTCAGAAGAGCGTTTGCTTGGTAGTAGCGCCCACCAGACCAAAATTGCCACCGCTATTTATCGTGGGATCAAAACTTATTACCGTCAGCACCCTAATCAGCGGGTCAGTAACCCAGGGGCGGCATCGGGTAAATCGAACACAGTCAGCGCACCGGAAAAACCGGCAGTAAAGGCGGTAGAGAATAAACCGGTGCAGAAAACCGAGCATGTTCCGGCTCAACCAGGGCCAATTGTTGAGTCTGCTCCGGTTATCGATAACAGCTCAAAAACAATGACCAGTACTCAGACACATACGGTAAAACGTGGCGAAACGCTGACCCGAATTGCCAGTCAGTACGGCAGTACTGTGACGGAGATGAAAGCACTGAACCGTCTGCGTTCGGGTGAGGTTCAAGTTGGACAAAAACTCAAAGTGCCGGTGAGCGGCAATAGTGCCAACAGTAAGCCGCAGCCTCCGGTTGCCAGTCAGCCAGATCCGGTGATAGAAAAACCAGCAGTGGAAAAAGGCAGCACGCAATGGCATGAGGTCAAGCGTGGCGAGAATCTGTTGCGTATTGCCGAGCGTTATGACACCAGCATGCAAACGCTGCGTGATTTGAACCAGCTGACCGGTGATCAGGTGAATGTTGGGCAGAAACTGAAAGTGCCTGCGACAAGAGGTGCGCCGGTTGCCGATGCAGCCAAAACAGCACCCGAAAGTGACAGTAGCAGTACGATAAAAAACAGTACGGCAAAAAAAGGCAGTATCGAGGTGTATACCGTACAGCGTGGCGACTCACTGGGTAAAATTGCAACGCGCTACTCAATCTCAATAGATACCCTGAAATTTGCTAACAATCTGCGCGGTAATCAGGTGCAGGTTGGTCAGAAAATTAAGATCCCGCTCGATGGTGTTGTATCGGCAACTACAGCAGAATCAGCGAAACCGGCAGCGCGCCCGACTCAGCATAAAGTGAAATCTGGGGAGTCTCTTTCTATGATTGCGGAAAAATACGGTGTCGGATTGTCTCGGTTACGCCAGTTTAACAAGCTAAAATCAGATCAGGTGATGATCGGGCAAACGTTGAAAATTCCGCAACAGTAAGTCAGAGGTCAGCGATGGCAATTCAGATTTTACCCGCACAACTGGCGAACCAGATCGCGGCAGGGGAAGTGGTTGAACGCCCCTCTTCGGTTGTGAAAGAGCTGGTGGAGAACAGTCTGGATGCTGGCGCGACCCGTATCGATATTGATATCGATAAAGGCGGAGCGCAACTGATCCGTATTCGGGATGATGGTTGTGGCATCAACAAAACTGATTTGGCTCTGGCACTGGCTCGCCATGCGACCAGTAAAATCAGCTCACTGGATGATCTGGAGGCGATTGTTAGCCTCGGTTTTCGCGGTGAAGCGCTGGCCAGTATCAGCTCAGTCTCACGTTTGCTGATGACCTCGCGTACAGCTGATCAACCTGAGGCATGGCAGGCCTATGCCGAGGGGCGGGATATGCAGGTTACGGTAAAACCGGCCGCGCATCCGGTCGGCACCACCCTTGAAGTACGCGATCTGTTTTACAATACTCCTGCCCGCCGTAAATTTCTGCGTACCGAAAAAACTGAATTTACCCACATTGACGAAGTGGTGCGGCGGATTGCACTGGCTCGTTTCGATGTGAGTTTTACCTTGCGTCATAACGGTAAAATGGTCCGCCAATACCGTGCTGCGGCTACGCAGGAACAAAAAGAGCGGCGTTTGGCGGGGATCTGCGGGCCGGCTTTTTTACAGCATGCCGTTGCCGTTGAGTGGCAACATGCTGAGTTGACCATCTCGGGGTGGGTCTGCTCTGCTCAAGGTTCAAGGCAGCAAAACGATATGGCCTACAGCTACGTCAATGGCCGAATGATGCGTGATAAGCTGATTAATCATGCTATTCGTCAGGCTTACCAGACATTGCTGCAAGAGGCGGAATATCCAGCCTTTGTGCTCTACCTAACACTCGCGCCAAATCAAGTTGATGTAAATGTGCACCCTGCCAAGCATGAAGTGCGTTTCCATCAGGCCCGTTTGGTACATGATTTTATCTATCAGGCCGTGCTAACTGCGTTGCAACATACTGTAGATGAGGCAGGTTCTGCGCTTAATCACCCAGTTGGGGAGTGCTCTCCTGATACTGATGCATGTCCTGATCATTCGCCAACTTTAGCTCTGCCAACAACCCCTCCGCTGACATTGGCAACCCCGCGAATTGCGGCAGGTAGCAGCCAATTTGCGCCGTCGGTACAAGCGCGGCAAGCGGGTATCGGTCAGGTGCAAGAGATACCTTCCGGTAGCCAACGCGGAGAGCAAGCAAGAACGCAATTGCAGGAAACTTCGGCGGGTTATCAGGCGGCAAATCCAGCCGTTGAGCGGCTGTTCAGCCGTCAGCCAAATAGCAGTTTCCCACGTAAATCGCTGAATCATCAACTAAACCCTGACACACTGCAGCGTGAGTCAGCGGTATATGCCCGCTTGTTGCAGGCAGAATTGCCATCTACCGATGCGGAAACGGCGATAATCCACACTCCGCAGACATCGGCAGGTACGGTAACGGCGCGAGCTCCGTCTGACAGCACCCCTCCGGTGGCACAATATAGCGCACCATCGAGTTCGCTCGGGCGTGCTTTAGCTATTGTGGCCGAGCAGTATCTGCTGGTTGAGCGTGCACAGGGTATCGGGCTACTTTCACTGCCTCGAGCAGCCGCATGGCGTAAACAAGCACAACTGTTACCGCATGGCCAGCCGTTAAAAGCACAACCGCTGTTGATCCCGTTAATGATGAAAGCAGATGCTATGCAGTTGCAAACAGCACAACAACAGCAACCCTTGTTACAACAATTAGGTATTGATCTGCGCTGCAATGAGCGTCAGAAAATCACCGTACTTGCCGTGCCATTACCGCTGCGGCATCACAACTTACAACAAATTATTCCCTTACTATTGAATAAATTACAGGCTGACCCAACGTTAACCATACCTACATTGGTAGAGTGGTTGGTTGGTCAACTCAAGGAAGAGCAGGCACACTGGACACTGTCGCAAGCGGTTACATTGTTGGCTGATTTGGAGCTGTTATGCCCAGACAAGCTGCGACAGCAGAGCCCGTTATTAATTAAACCTGTGGAACTTGAGGCGGCCATCACCGCATTACAGAATGACTAAATTACCTCCAGCACTCTTTTTAATGGGGCCGACCGCATCGGGTAAAACCGACTTGGCCATTCGGTTACGCCAGCACTTGCCTGTTGAAGTGATCAGCGTAGATTCAGCATTGATCTATACTGGTATGGATATTGGCACAGCGAAACCGTCAGCGGCTGAATTGGCGCAAGCGCCACACCGGTTGATTGATATTCGCGATCCGTCACAGGCGTATTCGGCGGCTGATTTTCGGGCCGATGCACTGCGTGAAATGGCTGAGATTACTGCCGCCGGTAAGATCCCATTACTGGTTGGTGGCACAATGTTGTATTTTAAAGCGCTGCTTGAGGGCTTGTCACCGTTACCGTCAGCAGACCTTAATGTACGGGCAGAGATAGAGAAAGCCGCACAAACGCGCGGCTGGCAGGCACTGCATGCTGATTTACAACGTATCGATCCTGTTGCTGCGGCTCGGATCCATCCGAATGATCCACAGCGTTTGAGCCGGGCATTGGAAGTTTTTGCAATTTCAGGTAAAACGTTAACAGAGCTGACACAGATTCAGGGAGAAACACTCCCGTATCAGGTGCAGCAATTTGCCATTGCTCCGCCAACGCGTGAGCAATTGCATGAGAAAATTGCCATACGCTTTCAGTTGATGCTGGAAGCTGGGTTTGAACAAGAAGTAGGGAAGCTGTTCAAGCGCGGCGATCTTAACCCGGATCTGCCTTCGATCCGCTGTGTCGGTTATCGTCAAATGTGGGAATATTTGCGCGGTGATTACGATGCACAAGAGATGGCGTTCCGTGGGATTTGTGCCACCCGCCAACTGGCGAAACGGCAAATGACATGGTTGCGTAGCTGGGGTGATATCACCTGGCTAAACAGTGATAAACCGGAAGATGCGTTACAAATCGTCATCAAAGCTATTAGAGGTTAACTGATGGTTTGTGTACAATCCTCTATGCTCCCATGTGCACTATTAATTTAATTAAATCAATAATTGCAACAACAAACAAATAAGGAAAGATAAAATGGCTAAGGGGCAATCACTGCAAGACCCGTTCTTGAACGCACTGCGTCGCGAGCGCGTTCCTGTTTCTATCTATTTGGTTAACGGTATTAAACTACAAGGTCAAATTGAGTCATTTGATCAGTTTGTTATCCTACTTAAAAACACCGTCAGCCAGATGGTTTATAAGCACGCGATCTCTACTGTTGTTCCTGCTCGCCCTGTTTCGCATCACAGCAACAGCGGGCATACTGGCGCACCACATGGTCAGCCGGGCGCAACCCCTACTCAGCAAGATACCACTGACGCTGAATAACTTCGGCTTTAGGAGCCATTAGCTTGTTTGATCGTTATGAAGCTGGTGAACAGGCAATATTGGTGCACATCAATTTCCCGCAAGATCGGGATGTAGAGGATCTCCGGGAGTTCGAAAACCTGGTGTCCTCTGCGGGTGTTACGGCGATGCAGGTCATTACCGGTAGCCGCCGTACGCCGCACTCTAAATATTTCGTCGGCGAAGGTAAAGCCGAAGAGATCGCCGCTGCAGTTGCAGCAACCGGTGCATCGGTTATCCTGTTTAATCACACCCTATCCTCAGCTCAAGAGCGTAATCTTGAGCGTCTTTGTCAATGTCGGGTTATTGACCGTACAGGGTTGATCCTCGATATTTTCGCCCAACGTGCCCGTACGCACGAAGGTAAACTTCAAGTTGAATTAGCGCAGTTGCGCCATCTTGCCACACGTCTGGTTCGGGGGTGGACACACCTTGAGCGGCAAAAAGGCGGGATCGGCCTACGTGGGCCGGGTGAAACACAGCTCGAAACGGATCGCCGTCTGATTAAAGACCGGATCCGTTTGATCATCAACCGATTGGATAAAGTAGCCAAACAGCGTCAGCAAGGGCGTCGTGCACGTAACCGTGCCGAGATCCCAACTGTATCGCTAGTGGGTTACACCAATGCCGGAAAATCGAGCTTGTTTAACACGATTACCTCTGCGGGGGTGTATGCTGCCGATCAACTGTTTGCGACACTTGACCCGACGTTACGTCGGATAGATGTCACCGATGTTGGTGCAGTGGTGCTGGCAGATACCGTCGGATTTATCCGTCATTTGCCGCATGATTTGGTTTCCGCATTTAAAGCCACGCTGCAAGAGACACAAGAAGCTACACTGTTGCTGCATGTGATCGACGCAGCAGATCCGCGCATGGATGAGAATATTCATGCGGTAAATCAAGTGCTGCATGATATTGATGCCGGTGAGATCCCCGTATTGCTGATCATGAATAAAATTGATCAGCTAGAGGATGTTGCCCCGCGCATCGCCCGCAACGATGAAGGCGTTCCGACCCATGTATGGGTATCGGCGCAAACCGGTGCTGGCATGGAGTTAGTTTTTCAGGCGATCAGTGAACGCTTGGCGCAGGATATTGTGCAGCATCAGCTGCATCTGCCTCCGCGTCTGTGGCGATTGCGCAGCCGCTTCTACCAAATGGATGCGTTAACGGATGAGCGTGTCGATGAGCAAGATGGTAGCTTGTGGTTAACGATTCGAATGCCAGCGGTAGATTGGCATCGTTTATGTAAGCAAGAGGCTGAACTCGAAAGCAGTGTTCAGTGATTGTGCTAGCCTGAATTGTTGTGCCTGTGGCACGTTTTTTTGTTAATGGAGTAGATGATGGCGTGGAATCAGCCCGGTAATAACGGTCAGGACCGCGACCCTTGGAGTAACCGCAGTGGCGGACGTGACCAAGGGCCACCCGATCTGGACGATGTTTTTCGCAAACTGGGCAAAAAGTTCGGTGGCGGGAAAAAGAGTGGCGGTGATCAAAACAATAATGGCGACAACAAGCGAGTGACATTTACCCCTCGTTTGATTGGCCTTGCGGTTGCTGCCGCTGTCATAGTATGGGGTGTAAGTGGTTTCTATACGATTAAGGAAGCTGAACGTGGTGTGGTTACCCGTTTAGGTAAACTTAATCGTGTGGTTCAACCTGGCCTGAATTGGAAGCCTACCTTTATTGAATCGGTTACACCGGTCAATATTGGTGCAGTACGTGAGCTTCCGGCGACTGGTTTTATGTTGACGCAAGATGAAAACGTCGTGCGTGTTGAAATGAACGTGCAGTACAAAGTGTCTGATCCGGCGCAATACCTGTTCAGTGTCCGTAATCCGGATGACAGCTTGCGTCAGGCGACTGACAGCGCCTTACGTTATGTTATTGGCCACACAAAAATGGATGATGTGCTGACCAAAGGGCGTGCCAAGGTTCGTCAAGATACTTGGGTTTTACTGGATCAAATTGTAGCGCCTTACAACATGGGGCTACAGATTATGGATGTTAACTTCCAGTCTGCTCGTCCACCGGAAGAGGTGAAAGAGGCCTTTGACGATGCGATTGCTGCTCAGGAAGATGAAGAGCGTTTTATTCGTGAAGCAGAAGCTTATGCGCGTGAAGTTGAACCTAAAGCGCGTGGTAATGTGAAGCGGGTTGAAGAAGAGTCACAGGCGTATAAGCAACGCGTGATCCTTGAATCAGAAGGTGATGCTGCTCGCTTTAATAAGCTGCTACCTGAATATCAAGCCGCTCCACAGGTCACTCGTGAGCGTATGTATCTCGACACCATGGAAAAAGTGCTGGGCAACAGTAATAAAATTCTGGTGGATACCAACGGGAATAATCTGTTGATGCTGCCTACCGATCAAATGCTGAAAAATAACGCGGATGCAACAACGGCCGCTGCCGCTGCAGCAGCAGTGACAACGTTACCATCAGTTAATGATGTTGGCCGTAACTCGGGTAATTACCAGACCAGTACTGATGGTCAGAACAGCCGCGTAGATAATGGACTTGATCGTCAGGGGAGATTCTAAGCATGAATAAGTTTGTGATCCCGGCGGTGATTGTCGCGGTACTGATTGGCTCTTCATCACTGTTTGTTGTGCCTGAAGGTGAGCGCGGTATTATGCTGCGCTTTGGTAAAGTAAAGCGTGACAGCCAAGATGTGGTTCAGGTTTATAACCCAGGTCTGCACCTGAAAGCGCCGTTTTTTGACAGCGTAAAAATGCTCGATGCTCGTGTACAGACGATGGACGATCAAGCCGATCGATTTGTCACCGCAGAGAAAAAAGACTTGATTGTTGATTCCTACGTAAAGTGGAAGATTCAGGACTTTGGCCGTTACTATTTATCAACCGGTGGCGGCAACATGCAACAAGCCGAAGCCTTGTTGAAACGAAAAATCAGCGATCGCCTGCGATCTGAAATTGGTAGCCGTACGATCAAAGACATTGTCTCCGGATCACGTGGTGAGCTGATGGATGATGCGCGTAACTCGCTCAATACCGGCGCAGACAGTGCGTCAGATTTGGGTATTGAAGTAGTGGATGTGCGGGTTAAGCAGATTAACTTGCCGGCGGAAGTGTCTAACTCTATTTACCAGCGTATGCGTGCTGAACGTAATGCGGTAGCGCGTGAGCACCGTTCGCAGGGCCGTGAGCAGGCTGAGATCCTCAAAGCAGATGTTGATCGCCGTGTAACGGTGATGCAGGCAGAAGCCGAGAGTAAAGCTCGCAGTATGCGCGGTGAGGGTGATGCGACTGCTGCGAAGATCTACGCTGATGCTTACAATAAAGATCCGGAGTTCTACGCATTTATCCGTAGTTTAAAAGCGTATGAAAACAGTTTCCGCGGTAAGCAAGATATGATGGTATTAAAACCAGACAGCGATTTCTTTAAGTATATGAAAACGCCAACTGCGCAGCCTCAGGCGCAAAAATAGTGTGGTCATTTCACACTGACAGGTTTGTATCCTGAATTGAGAAAAGGCTCTTCGGAGCCTTTTTTTATGGGTAAAGATCAGCACAGAGCCGCCGATACAACACTACAGCCAAGGGTATAAGGGGCTAACCGTGCAGTTGTGTTGTGTGTCATTTTTACGGAGCATATTGCTCCTGTTGTTGTTGCTGGGAGCTTGTCGTGTACAGGCTGACGGTGGCTCACCGGTTGAAGTGTATGATCAAGAAAAGCTGTTGCGGCAAATTGTTAGCGAGCAGCATTTACAACAGGTTCAAGCCGATCAATGTCAATTGGTTGAAGATATTGAATTGCGTGCGCGTCAGGCAGAATATCCTGCGTATCAGTTTTTGTGGGGCGATATGCTCACTCAAGGGGTTTGTGTACCGCAAAACCCAGAGTTAGGGCTGTATTACCTGCAAAAATCTGCCGAACAAGCACTTCCGGCTGCTTTTTTGCGCTTAGGGCAGTTTTACCGACAAGGTCAATTTGTGCAGCAAGACAGCGAACGTGCGATACGCTATTTGCGTGAAGGGGCCAGTTTAGGCAGTTTATCGAGCCGAATTGCACTGGCACAAATGCTGGTGGCTAATCAGGGTAGCCCGCTTGATTATGAAGCCAGTTACCGCTGGTTATCTGAAAGCATTACCGCTGACACCGCGCAGCATCAGGTGATTGCTGTGTTACGAAAAAAACTGGCGGCCAAAATGCCGGGCAATATTATTCAGCGCGCCACCAAACCGCGTGGGTTTTGGTGATGTTAGATGAGTACTCGGTTGTTTTGGTTTAGATGATTGAGTGAAGTTTTTACTATAAACTGGCCTGCTGTACAGCAGGCCAAGAATGAAAAATTATTGCCGTTTTAGATTTGATTAACGGGTGCGGTAATCAATCCATGAGCTGGAAAATACCCAGCGAACACCGTTAGACCAGTATACTTCAGGCTGCTGAACACACTGATTTTTTTCATTAACAAAACCTACGCCGTAGAAATTAGCCGTATCGAGACTACATAATGGCTTGCCGTTATAGGTTGTTATTGATTCTTTCTTATTTTTTTCATTATAGCTGGATAACCACTCAAACTGATTAATCGGGGATTGAAAATTAACTTTCACTCCGTTGGATTTGCGGTAACTGATATCTTTACCTCCGGTACAACGGAATTGATTATCATCGAGTTGTTCAACATAACCGTGTAGTGTTGTTTGCTGAGTATCATCAGTAAAATTGAAGCGACAAACATACTCTGCTTTACTGTTGATATTCAACGTAGAAAGCATCATTCTTTCTTGGTTGTTTAATGCATCAGGAGTAAATTCTGGTGTATGTTTAAACCAACCTTGTGGCATATTAGAGAATGTCATGAAGTATTCATCGAGTCGGTTCATGCTCAAATTACTACGATGTTTACGCATTTTATGGTCGACACCCACTGCCAGATATTTTGCATTTTCTGCTTTATGGGTTGCGGTGATATTATCATCCATATAAGGTAAATCACCTTTACGAATATGATAATTAGCCAGCTCGGTGATTAATGGATGCCATCCATTTGAACCATTTGCAAAGCTAGTCTCATGATGATAGGTTTTTTTACCATCAAACCCATGTCCAAACTCATGAGCAATAATACCCCATGAGCCATAATAGTGGGTATAGAACATCCAGGTATCAACACCGGTGATATAATTTGAACCTAGCCCACCACCGATTATAGTGACACCGAGGTTGACATAATCACGTAGCATCAATCCATTATAATAATATTGGTAATCTTCAGGTGTAAAATAACCATCAGGTTTATTTACAGTGCCGGCTGGCCCGTTCATGTTATAGCCATATATTTTCTCAAAATTAAACCAAACATGTTTGAATTCATCTTGTGAAACCATATAGGCTAAGTTAGTCATAATAACTAACCATTCGCGAGCATAAACAGGATTCATTTTAACCCATTTTGCGTCATTGTTTTTCGCGAAAGTCACTCTCCAACTTGGCTTTAGGCGTGATAATGTTTGGGCAAACTCATCTGTTGTAGAGTTAAATCGGTATGAAAGTAATGCATTGAGGTCAGCATTACTGTTAAATAACTCATGCAGTTCGAAAACACCATCATTATTTACACTGTTTAATCGGCCATTATTAGTAAGCTGATCTAGTGAAATGCTGATTTGGGCATATGCAGGAATTTTATCGATATTGGTTAACGTAAACCATTTGTTAATTCCATTAACTTTAAGCTCAATGTTAATGTCTTTTAGCTCTTTTGCTGCATAGTTAGTAATTTTAACTGTATTGTTTTCAAGGAACTCAGTTTTTACTAGCGAGTTGATATTTACTGAACGAAGCTCTGGATTTGTTAGCGTTTCGAAACTCTCATCA
>CAMTGL010000024.1 GCA_947071955.1 uncultured Plesiomonas sp. | reverse complement strand
ATGTCGGTGATCACCAACTCTTACTCGAATGTGGCTGCCTCATTTTTCAGTTCAAAATTCCAGCGAAATGTGGAAGAGCTGCTGGTTGCGCCTGTTCCGCCCCACGTTATCATTCTCGGCTATATTGGCGGCGGGGTAGCGCGTGGTTTGTGTGTTGGTATTCTGGTGACGCTGATTTCACTGTTTTTTGTACAAATTGAAGTACAACACTGGTGGGTTGTGGCCGTAACAGTACTGATGACCTCAGTCGTGTTTGCCTTAGGTGGCCTGATTAACGCAGTGTATGCGCGTACTTTTGATGATATCAGCATTATTCCTACGTTTGTGCTGACCCCACTGACCTATTTAGGTGGCGTGTTTTACTCACTGACTTTGCTGCCCCCTTTTTGGCAGGGTGTGTCTCGTTTAAACCCGATTGTGTATATGATCAGCGGTTTTCGTGAAGGATTTCTGGGAATTTCAGATGTCGGTTTACCGATGACCTTTGGTGTGCTGGCGCTGTTTGTGGTCGGCTTATATGGTTATGCTTGGTATCTGATTTCACGCGGTATTGGTTTACGTACCTAAGCCTCGGTGTAGATGAGCAACCTATGTAGATGAGCCACCTATTAAGGTGGCCTGCTCACAACACAATAAAAGCGTGGGTGGGATACAAGCAAAAATGCCATTGTCAGTGACAATGGCATTTTTTTGGTCAGCGTGGCAGGGGCACGTATCTTGCGATTATGCCATCTGTACCGGAATGGCACTGGCTTTACGCTGCAAATTATTGTGCTGATCAAAATAGGCCAGCATTGGCTTATGCTGACGCGCTTTGGCATCGTCAATTTGCACATAAGCACAGATAATCAGCAAATCACCTGCGCTGGCTTTATGCGCCGCCGCACCGTTGACCGAAATGATTTTTGAACCGGCCTCGGCGGCAATCGCATAGGTCGAGAAACGCTCACCGTTGGTCACATTGTAAATATCAATCGCCTCATATTCCAAAATGCCTGAAGCATCCAGAAAATCCTGATCGATGGCACATGACCCTTCATAGTGCAGATCTGCCTGCGTTACCGTTACGCGGTGTAGCTTACCTCTGAGCATAGTACGTTGCATAAACTTCAATCCTTTGTACAGCAAACCGAGTTCAATATAGGTCAGGCAAAAAAGGGGCATCTGCACCCGTTTTACCACGCATAATATTCATGAATCAGCAGGTAATGTCTACTACCGTATTATCAATTAAACGCGTTTTCCCCAACCATGCAGCCATCAGTAAGACCGCCTGCTTACTGCCAGTGTGTAGCGGTTGCAGGCTGTTGGCATCGCAGATAAATAGCTTATCAGGGGTAAAACCGGCCTGTGTCAGTGCTGCCGCCCCGCGCGCGAGGATAGCGGTACTGTCGGTTGGCGTATGCTGCAACGCTTGCGCCATCTGTTGCATGACTTTGGCCAGTGTGGGGGCAATGGCCCGCTCTGTTGCAGTAAGGTGGCCGTTGCGTGAGCTCAGTGCTAAACCATCTTCGGCGCGTACGGTGGGAACAGCAACAATCTCAAGATCAAACGCTAAATCTTGTACTAACTGGCGGATAAGCGCCAGTTGCTGATAGTCTTTCTGGCCAAAGCAGGCGATATCCGGTTGCACCAGATTAAACAGCTTACTGACTACCGTAGCGACGCCGCGAAAATGGCCCGGTCGGCACTCACCTTCAAGAATGCCAGAGATGGCAGGAACATCAACAATCGCCTGATTATCCAGTCCGTTGGGGTAGATAATGTCGGCAGTCGGGGTAAATACCGCATAGACACCGGCAGCTTGCAGATGGGTACAATCTTGTTCGAGTGTGCGTGGGTAGTGTGTCAGATCACTGGCATTATCAAATTGCAGCGGGTTGACAAAAATACTGGCGATAACCACATCAGCATGGCGCTGGGCCTCATGCATCAGAGTGAGGTGGCCGGCATGCAAATTGCCCATTGTCGGTACAAAAGCGATCCGTTTCCCTTCGGCTTTTAAGCGGCGAATTTCACGGCGCAGCACGGTGGTCGTTTCAATGATTAACATGCACATTATCCTTAATTTGCCTGATGTTGTTCTTTTGTTTTGAGTTACAGACAACTCCGTATATTTACTGGTGCATTCACCGGTATATTGACCGGTGAACTCTCACTCTGAATCAGCGAAATGTATGCTCTTCGGCCGGAAATGTTCCTTGTTCCACCTCTGCCACATACTGGCTGATGGCTTGGCGGATATCGCCCGTGGCGGCCAGATAGTTTTTCGAAAATTTAGGCATGTAATTGGCCGAGATACCGAGTGCATCATGCATCACTAAAATCTGGCCATCGGTATTTGCGCCCGCGCCGATACCGATAACCGGAATGGTCAGACGGCGGGTAATTTCACTGGCCAACCCTTCAGGCACACACTCGAGCACCAGCATTTGTGCGCCAGCTTGTTGCAGCAGCAAGGCATCATGCAAAATTTGCTCTGCACCATCTTCATCGCGCCCCTGCACTTTGTATCCGCCAAAAAGGTGTACGGATTGCGGGGTTAAGCCTAAGTGAGCACAGACCGGAACAGCACGCTCGGTCAGCATACGAATGGTATCAACCAGCCAGTTTCCACCTTCGAGTTTGACCATGTTTGCGCCTGCTTGCATCAGCTTGGCAGCATTCAGACAAGCCTGCTCAGGGGTGGCGTAGCTCATAAAGGGCATGTCGCCGAGCAGCAGACACTCAGGTGCACCCTGACGAACACAGCGGGTGTGATAAGCAATATCATCAATGGTGACAGGCAGGGTATCGGTGTGCCCTTGCAGCACCATACCCAGTGAGTCACCAACAAGCATCACCGGAACGCCCTGTTCGGTGAAGAGTTTGGCAAAGCTGGCATCATAAGCGGTGATTGAAGCGAACTTACGCCCTTCTTGCTTCCATTTACGCAGGTGGGTGAGTGTTATCTGACTCATGCTGCCTCTTTTTTTATGGTGATGTTGCGGGAATGGCTGGCGCGGTGCTATGCAGGCTGCCAGCAGACTAAATCATTGCGTGCGACCTGTTGCAGATAGTGTTGAAGAGGTGTGCGGTCTGGCAAGATCAGATCAGGAGCGATCTCGGCCAGTGGATACAGTACAAACTCGCGGACGGTCATACCATAATGCGGCACCACTAAACGCGGTTGGTCGATACAGGTGTTGCCGTAAAGCAGAATATCCAGATCCAGTGTGCGCGGGCCCCAACGTTCAGCCTTGCGCTGCCGCCCGTGCTGTAGTTCGATGTGTTGGGTCGCATCGAGCAATTCAAGTGGCGATAACGTGGTATCGAGTGCGACAACCGCATTGATGTAATCGGGCTGATCTTGTGGCCCCATCGGTTTGCTGCGGTAGAGGCTAGAGCTGGCAATCCAGCGGCTGTTAGGAAGCTGTTTGAGGGCAGCTATTGCCTCACGAGCCTGCGTTACAGGCTCGATCAGGTTACTGCCTATCGCGATGTAAACGCGTATCATGCCTGCGGTTTCCGCGGACCGGTACGGCGACGGCGAAAATGCGGGCGGCGCGGACGCTTAGGTTTTCCACTGCTGTCAGTTTCTGGCTCAACATCTCGCATCAGCGTTTCGCGCTGGTTGCCGTTACTGAGCTGAAAATCGGCCCACCACTGTACCAGCTCTTTTAGATCGCGCCCTTCAAAAGCGGCTCGCATTTCGAGCAGATCAAAACCAGCCCGGAATTTTGGATGTTCGAGCAGACGGAAGGCTTTTTTACCCTGACGGCGCGGCAGACGCAGTTGCAGCATCCAGATATCGCGGATCAGTGTGGTCAGGCGGCGTGGAATGGCCAGTGTACGGCACTGCTCATCCAAGATATCGTTCATGGCGACCATAAACGCATCGTAGTAAGTCAGCCCGCTCTCTTGGGCGATGCCTTGTGCCTTCTCAACCAGTGGGTACCACAGCATGGCTGCAAACAAGAACGCTGGATTAACCCGCTTACCCTGATGAATACGATCATCAGTGCTGGTCAGTACGCGCTCAAGCATACGCTCTAATGGGCTGTCTTCGTGCTCGGTAAAACCGGCTGAAACCACAGGGAACAGTTGCTGGAACAAATTATACTGGCGCAGCAGTTTGTAGGTTTCAAACCCGTAACCGGCTTGCAGCAGTTTGAGTGACTCTTCAAACAGGCGTGCTTGCGGAATGCTGTTGAGCAGATAGGCCAGATCAGGGATCGGATCAGCCGTTTCGGTGGTCAGCGTCATATTGAGTTTGACGGCAAAGCGGATCGCCCGCAGCATTCTAACCGGATCTTCGCGGTAACGGGTTTCCGGATCGCCAATCAAGCGCAGCACGCGGTTGTGCAGATCTTCCATGCCGTTGGCATAGTCACGAATACTGAAATCGGCGATGTTGTAATACAAGCCGTTGACCGTAAAGTCACGACGCTGAGCATCTTCATCGATATTGCCGTAGACATTATCGCGCAGCAGCATGCCGCCATCAGATTGTACCGATTGATTCGCTGGTTTTGCGCTGTCAGCTTGGCTGTCTTCTTCATCGTGACTGTGATGGCCACGGAAGGTTGCCACTTCAATCACCTCTTCGCCAAACAACACATGGGCTAGCCGGAAACGTCGGCCAACCAGTCGGCAGTTTCGGAACAGGCGACGAACTTGGTCAGGAGTTGCGTTGGTTGAGACATCAAAATCTTTCGGCTGTTTGCCAAGCAGAAGATCGCGCACACCGCCGCCAACCAAATAGGCATCGTAACCCGCTTTGTGCAGGCGATAGAGCACCTTCAGTGCATTTTCACTGATGCCTTGGCGTGAGATCCCGTGTTGATCGCGGGGAATGATGGTCAGTTTTAAATCTTCAACCGCAGGGGTTGCTGTGTCAGTTTGACCCAGTACTTTACGGCAGAAATGGGCTACTCGTGTAAAAATGGTACACCTCACAGTTGTATCGTGTGCAGTACACGCATACAGAAAAACCGCATGTTCAGCTCCGTGATTCGGAATGCGGATAAAAAATCGTGGCTAATAATAGCGCAGCCCCCGTCAATTTAGAATGCTCTCGTATGCGTAAGAATAGGCTTATGCTGTCGGAGCTGGCAGATAGCGCGGCTATTATACGCTGTTATGCAAGGCATCTTGCGGTAATAACGTATTTTCCTGCGGAATGTTTTGCACGCACCAGTGGCTAACGGCCCAGCTTAACAGCTGATCAACGGTGGCATCTTGCCAGCTTTCCGGCAGTGGTTGCTCTAAAAACCGCAGTGCCCGTGCCAGCGTGTGTTTCGGTTGGGCGCGGTTAATTGGGGTTGCGTGGTTTTGCTTTGAGAGCTTGTTACCGTCGGCATTCATCGCCAGCGGCAGGTGAAGAAACTGTGGTATTGGAGCCCCAAGAGCCTGATACAAGGCTATTTGGCGTACGGTCGGTTCGATTAAATCTGCCCCGCGTACAATCTCTGTTACGCCCTGATGAATATCATCAAGCACCACCGCCAGATTGTAGGCATACAAACCATCACGGCGGAATAAAATGAAATCTTCCTCTGCCAGAGCCTTGGGCACGGCAATCTGGCCACGTAGCGTATCAGTAAAATGGTAGACCGGCTGCTGCTGACAAAGACGGATCGCACTGTGCTCGGCTAGGCAACCGCGCTGGCGGCAGTGGCCGTTATAAAACCCACCCATCTGCTGGATCTGCTTGCGCGTGCAGCGGCAATAGTAAGCCGAGTGCTCTGCCAGCAGGCGCTGCAGCGTTTCATCGTAGACCGCATGGCGATCAGACTGGTACAAGACCTCTCCATCCCAATACAGATGATAGGTTTCCAGTGTACGAAGGATCTGTGCCGAAGCGCCGGCTACTTCGCGCGGGGGATCAATATCTTCAATCCGCAGCTTCCATAAACCGTGCTGGCTGCGTGCCTGTAAGTAACTGCCGAGAGCCGCAATTAAAGAGCCAAAATGCAGAGACCCTGAAGGTGAGGGAGCAAAGCGGCCAATATAGGGTTGAGTGTTCATTTTGGGTTTGTGGTGATTTATCAACGTACATGATGCGGGGAAGTATAACGGTTTGCCTTTCACTGTGCGGAAAAATCTGTACGAATATCGGTAGGGAAAGGCCAATGGCAAAGCGTAATGAAAAGAGCGAATGTGCTGTTATCTGAAAAGACAAAAGGGAGCAAAGCTCCCTTTTAGCGGTGTCTGATGCTGTAACCTGTTGTGCGGTCAGCTGTATTCCCTACCGTGAGGCTATTATCATCTAACAGCACTCAGAAGCGGGATTAACCTGCCATCTGCTTTTCGCGGATTTCAGCCAGTGTTTTACAGTCGATACACAAATCGGCAGTCGGGCGAGCTTCAAGACGGCGAATACCGATCTCAACACCACACGACTCACAGAAACCGAAATCATCTTCTTCAATTTTCAGCAGGGTTTTCTCGATCTTTTTGATCAGCTTACGCTCACGGTCACGGTTGCGAAGTTCTAAACTGAACTCCTCTTCCTGCGCGGCACGGTCTACCGGATCGGGGAAGTTAGCTGCTTCATCCTGCATATGGGTGACAGTGCGATCAACCTCAACCCTGAGCTGATTACGCCATGCTTCAAGAATCTTTTTGAAATGCGCGAGCTGGGCTGCATTCATGTACTCTTCGCCCGGCTTTTGCTGATAAGGCTCAACCTCTGCGATGGCAAGAATGCCCAGAGACGATTTCCTGATTTGGCCTTCTGGCATGCTGCTTCTCCTAAATACGCGCTACCCACCCCCCGTTAGGGGGTAAAATTAGGCCGCTATAAATAGCAGAACGATACAGGCTTGGCAATTTTTCACACCTATGGTGTGAAGATAAGCGCACTTTACCTGCTTATTCCGCCTCAAATAGCGACATTTTAAGCACCTAGTTGGTGGATTAACATGACTTGTTGTAACCAAAAGCCCTGTTAAGCCGAAAGTATAAGTTCTGTGATAGCAGTGCGTGTTCCGCAGTAGGATACCCCAAAACAACGACTAGAGTGTCAGCACAGGCTATCGCTCCATACCTGCGTCGCCGGTATTATACGGCGAACGATACTGCTGACATTCCTGAACGTGAGCACATTGGTACACGGCGGTGCTTACTTCGTGTACGCAAACGGCATCGGGAAAGTATCCACATTGATATTGCAGTAAGGTGACAAGCCACCTTTTACTATAGCAGCGTATGCTGATATTACCTCGGTACTCAGCGCTACGCCGTGCATACTTTGTGCATGATTTTGACCTCAGGCCTATCATGCGCCATCACGTTATTTTCCCCACTTTTCAGCGGCGCAACACCATACCCTATCTGCTGAGCTGATGCATCAGGTCATTACGTTGAAATCATGTTTATGTGTTGAGTTTCATGCTTCCAACCCACGCTGTTCGGTTTTTTACTTTTTTTGTCAGACTTCCGACCTGATTTTGTTGGGTGAAATATTGTGATAAATCGTGCGGTCAGCCTCTGTTTTTCACAGAAAAAATAGCCGTTAAAAGAGAAAAAAGATTTAAAAATCAAAATATTGCTTAGCGATAAAAACTGCGTTGCATGCAGGTTTTTCGCCTGAAAAAGAAACAAGCCTATATAAAGGAAGAGATCAAAAGCCAAAAAGAGGTTCAAAAAACAGACAAGGGATATCAAAACCACATTGAGCAATACCAGAAGATTTAAAAATGTATGCGGATAAAAAAAGATGAATTCGCCGGGATCGGGCTTAATGATTCGGTATCCTGCCCATAAAAGGCTTAAAAAGAGGCAAATATTTACTCACTAACACACTATGTACTTTTTTTGATGCGATAAACGGTAGTGCAAAGACCTGTATCAACAGCCCATATCAACAATCCTCTGTATCAATAATGGTGCGATACAGAATATAGAGAGACAAGCCAGAAACACAAAACAGAAATACAGCATCGAAGTACAGAACAAGCGTACGGTACAAGTCGGCAAGCACTTTGCTACAATACGGCAGCCATTGTTACACGGAAAATACCGCATCTTCAGCACGGTAAATTTCCCGACACTCTTAATAAAAAGAAGCAGAAAATCGCCATGTCTGAAACCTCTCTGCCGATTTGTACCGTGATCCCGTCATTGTTACAGGCATTACAGCAGCAACGACAGATTATCTTAAAAGCGCCACCGGGAGCCGGAAAATCAACGTGGCTACCGGTTGAACTGCTTCGCCAGCCGTGGCTGACGGGTAAAATTATCCTGCTTGAACCGCGCCGCTTGGCCGCGCGCAGCATTGCCGACAGATTAAGCCAGCATCTGGGGGAAACCACCGGCCACACCGTCGGTTACCGTATGCGGGCCGAGAGTCGGGTCAGCGCCCATACCCGTTTGGAAGTGGTTACTGAAGGTGTACTGACCCGTTGGCTGCAACAAGACCCCGAATTGAACGGGATCAGCCTGATCATTTTTGATGAGTTCCATGAGCGCAGTTTGCAGGCAGATTTGGCACTGGCGCTGGCGCTTGAAGTGCAGCGCGAGCTACGTGATGATCTGAAACTGTTGGTGATGTCGGCCACGCTCGATGATCAGCGCTTGCAACAACTGCTACCCGATGCACCCGTTATTGAATCGGCTGGACGCAGCTATCCGGTTGAAGTGCGTTACCAGCCAGTTGCGGCGAACACGGGTATCGAAGAGGCCGTGGCCAATACCACACTGAATGTGCTGGCACAGGCGGCCGGATCCGTGCTGGTTTTTCTGCCCGGAATGGCCGAGATAGAGCGAGTGGCTCAGCACCTACAGGGCCGCCTTGATGCCGATACCGATCTCTGCCCGTTGTACGGCGCACTCAGTCTCTCTGCACAGCGGCAGGCCGTCGCACCTGCAACCCACGGGCGGCGTAAAGTCGTGCTGGCCACCAATATTGCCGAAACCAGCTTGACCATTGAGGGGATCCGGTTGGTGATTGACAGCGGTGTCGAACGGCAAAGCAGCTTTGATCCACGCAGCGGGATCACCCGATTACAGACCGTACGGGTCTCCCGTTCATCCATGACCCAGCGTGCCGGACGCGCAGGGCGAACCGAGGCTGGCATTTGTGTGCGGCTGTACAGCCAAGAGCAGGCCGAGCGAGCGCCGGAGCAGACCAGTGCCCAGATTTGTCGTAGCGATCTGAGCAGTGTCTGGCTCGACCTGTTACTCTGGGGATGCCACGATATCCAGACACTCTCACTGCTCGACATCCCGCCGGCCGCCAATCAGCGGGCTGCCAAGCAGTTGCTGGCGCAACTTGGCGCACTCGATGCTGATACACAGCGCCTGACCGCACACGGGCGGGCGATGGCCGCATTGGGTTGCGATCCGCGCCATGCTGCAATGTTACTAGAAGGTGTCGCGCACAGCCCATCAGCGGCACGGCAGGCCGCGCTTTGTGTTGCCCTATTGGAAGATCCACCACGCCGTGCAGATGACTTGCGGCGTTTACAGCCCGATCCGCGTGCGCGCCAGCGTGCCGCACAACTGTTACAGCGTTTGGGCATTTCCGGTAATGACAAACCGGTGTTGGGTCGTGCGCAGAACACTGCGCAAAATCTGACTGATGATAGGCTTACCGCACACCTGCTGGCCACCGGCTACCCTGACCGGATCGGTCAAAATCGGGGAGACGATGGCCGTTTTCAGCTCTCTGGCGGTAATGGTGCACGTTTAGCCGATGACAGCGCCTTGCAAGGTGCGCGCTGGATTATCGCACCGGCTCTGATTATCGGGGCAAACAGCCGAGAAGCACGTATTTTACTGGCCAGTGAAATTGATATTGAGGCACTGGTACGCCAGTATCCGCAACGGGTACATCAGCGAATGGCGTTAGAGTGGGATGTCGTACGCGGTAGCCTGCGCGCGATCATGCGGCGAAAAATAGGCGCACTGACACTCAGCGAACAACCCATGAGCCGGCCGGAACCGGCACTGATGCAGCAAGCTTTGCTTGATTGGATCCGTGAGCAGGGGATCTCAGTATTGCCGTGGAGTGAGGCGGCAGTGCAACTGCGCGAACGTCTGCGCTGTGCACAGGCGTGGCTGCCTGAGCTGGCATGGCCGGATGCCTCGGATGAGGGGCTACTGGCTGAACTTGAACAGTGGTTAGCCCCTTCACTGGCACAAGTGCAGGATGTGCGCGGATTAAAACAACTTGATCTTCATCAGGCGCTACGTAATCGGCTTGACTGGTCTTTGCGCCAGCGTCTGGATCAGGCATTACCAGTAACCTATACCGTACCGACCGGATCGGCGATTCCCATTCGTTATGCGCAGGGGGCAGATCCGGTATTGGCGGTACGTTTACAAGAGATGTTTGGTGAGCAGTCCTCACCGCGCATTGCCGAAGGGCGGGTGGCGCTGGTGCTTGAATTACTCTCACCGGCTCGCCGACCGTTGCAGATCACCCGTGATCTGAGTACCTTCTGGCAGGGAGCGTATAAAGATGTGCAAAAAGAGATGAAAGGGCGTTATCCGAAACATGTGTGGCCGGATGATCCCGCAAACACCGATGCCACGCGTAAAACCAAAAAATACTGGCAGGGATAATGAAATACGACGACAAGGATGACGATCGTACACCTATTGGGCGGCGGCACTCGACCACCGGCGAGCACCGTTCAGCACGCTCATCCGCTTCACGGAGTGAGCGTGATAATGAAAGAGAAGATCCGCCTCTTTCGTTAAACCGTGCAGCAGAAACCGCCACCACAGAACAACCGCGCATTTCGCGCACTAAACGCAGCAGTAATCATAACGATGCCAACAATGATAATAATGATAACAACGATGAAGAAGATAATTACGATGCGGAGTCTGCGCTGATGGCCACTTCGCGTTCATGGAAACGCAAACTGTTCGGCCTGAGCCTGAAACTTGGGCTGATAGGTCTGGTTGCACTGGCCGGTTGGGGTGTCTATCTTGACAGTAAAATCCGCAACCGTATGGATGGGCAAGTTTGGCAACTGCCTGCCTCGGTGTACAGCCGCATTATCACTTTACAACCGGGTGAACCTTACTCACTGAAAATGATGAGCGAGGCGCTACAAGGCATGCAGTATCGTCCGGTCAATGCGCTGCGTCGCCCTGGTGATATGGTGGTGGGAAAAAGCAGTATTGATATCTTCCGTCGTCCGTTTGATTTTCCCGACGGCCCTGAACCGCAGATCCGGTTGCGTCTGAGCTTTCAAAATGATCAGCTAACGAGCATGCGTGATCTGGATAACGGCGAGCAGATGCAGATGCTGCGTATTGATCCCAAATTGATCAGCATGATGCAATCTCCGCACAACGAACAGCGGCTGTTTACGCCACGTGAAGGTTTCCCTGATCTGTTGATTGAAACTCTGCTGTTGACCGAAGATCGTGATTTTTATAACCACGATGGCGTTAACCCGCTGGCGATTGGCCGTGCGGTATGGGTCAACTTGCTGGCTGGCCGTACGGTTCAGGGCGGTAGCACCATTACCCAGCAATTGGCAAAAAATCTGTTTCTGAGTAACCAGCGCTCACTGATCCGGAAAATCCGTGAAGCTTACATGGCGGTGCTGATTGATTACCGCTACAGCAAAGAGCGGATTTTAGAAACCTACTTAAACGAAGTCTATTTAGGGCAAAACGGTAACGATCAGATCCACGGGTTTGCATTGGCCAGCTTGTTCTATTTTGGTCGGCCGGTGAATGAGCTGACCACCGATCAGCAGGCACTGTTGGTCGGCATGGTAAAAGGGCCGTCGTACTACAACCCGTGGCGTTACCCTGAGCGTGCCAAAGAGCGCCGCAATGTGATCTTAAAAGTGATGCAAGATCAGCAAGTGATCGATCAGGAGCTGTACGATCTGCTCAGTGTTCGCCCACTTGGAGTGCAGGCGCGTGGAGAGGTCACTGCCAGCCAGCCTGCCTATATGCAGGTGATGCGGCAAGAGCTGCGACAGGCGTTAGGCGCCAAAGTTGAGAATCTGGCCGGTATGCGGATCTTTACCACGCTCGATCCGGCAGTGCAGCAGGCTGCGGAGCAGGCAGTTCAGGCCGGTATTCCAGCACTGCTCAGTCAGCACCATCTTAAGCAGCTTGAAACCGCGATGGTGGTAGTTGATCGTTACAGCGGTGAGATCCGCGCCCTGATTGGCGGAGCACAAACCAGTTATGCCGGTTTCAACCGCGCACTACAGGCCCGTCGGCCGATTGGCTCTCTGGTGAAACCGCCGATTTATATGACTGCGCTGATGTCGCCTGAGCGCTATCGCCTGAACACTGAGCTGGCCGATAACCCACTTTCGATTCGGATGCCGAACGGCCAGCTCTGGCAGCCGAAAAACTATGATCGTAAATACCGTGGGCAAGTGACGTTATTGAACGCACTGGTTAACTCACTGAACGTGCCGACTGTCAATCTGGGAATGGCGGTCGGGGTTGAAACGGTCGGCAATATGATCCACAAAATGGGGATTGATCAGCAGTACATCCCGCAACTGCCCGCCATGTTGCTTGGCTCAATTAGCCTAACGCCGGTTGAAGTCACCCAGATTTACCAAACGCTGTCGAGCGGCGGTCAGCATGTACCATTATCCACCCTGCGTAGCGTGCAGGATGAAAACGGTCAGCCGCTGTTTGAAAGTCTGCCTGAGGCGCAAACTGTGGTGGCTTCACAGGCGGCAGATCTGGCCTTGTACGGCATGCAGCAAGTGGTTGCTCGCGGTACTGCCCGTTCGCTTAACTCGCGTTTTAATGCTGGATTGGCCGGTAAAACGGGTACCACCAATGAGCTGCGCGACAGTTGGTATGTCGGGATTGACGGCAAAAACGTGGTGACGGTCTGGGTAGGACGCGATGATAACGGTGAGGCCAAGCTTACTGGTGCTAACGGTGCGCTGACTCTGTATCGTCGTTATCTGGAGAACCTGCCGCCGATGCCGCTGGTCATTAAAATGCCGCCGGGGATCGCTTGGGTTGGTGTTAGCCCGAGTGGGGCATTTGATTGCGGAGCGGCGCAGACATTGCCGGTGTGGAGCAGCTCTCCCGAGCAGTTCTGCTCTCGCCCAGAGCCGGTGTATCCGTCTGCGTCGTCAGAGTCTGCCCATCCTATTGATCAGATGGGAAATTGGATCCAGAACGTACTGGGCTTGTAGTGCTCAACGTGGATTAAAAAATAAGACAAAAAAGCCGCACCCCAAAAAAGGGCTGCGGCTTTTTTATCTCTACGGAGTGTACCCAATCTACAAAATGTACTGTTATACAAAATATACCGACTGCAACACCCGTATGAATCCGGCTTGCAGTTATTTGCTCAGTTTAGCAAAACAGCGCTCTGCGGCCGCAATTGTTTCATCAATGTCAGCCTCTGAATGTGCCAAAGACATAAAACCGGCCTCAAATGCAGAAGGCGCAAGATACTGGCCTTCATCCAGCATCAGGTGGAAGAAGTGCTTAAAGCGCTCCACATCACAAGCCAGCACATCTTGATAACAGGTAACACGTTCAGCCTCAGTAAAGAACAGACCGAACATACCACCAACCTGATTGACCACTACCCCGATATTCTGACGCTGTGCTGCGGCACGTAAGCCCTCAGCCAAACGCACGGTCAGCGCGTTTAGGCGTGCTTCATTGCCCGCTTTTGCCAGCTCAGTTAAACAGGCATAACCGGCTGCCATCGCAATGGGATTACCCGATAGCGTACCGGCCTGATACACAGGTCCGGTTGGCGCGATATGCGCCATGACATCGCGGCGACCACCAAATGCGCCAACTGGCATGCCACCACCGATAATTTTACCCAAACAGGTGATATCCGGTGTCACGCCGTAGTAGGCCTGTGCGCCGCCTAATGCCACCCGAAAACCGGTCATCACCTCATCAATAATCAGCAGAGCGCCAAACTGATCACACAGTGCGCGAAGCCCCTGTAAAAAGCCCTCTTCTGGCGGGATACAGTTCATATTTCCGGCGACTGGCTCGATAATAATGCAGGCGATTTCTGTCGGGAACTGCTCGAATGCCGCTTGTACCGAGGCCAGATCATTATAAGTACAGGTCAGTGTATGCTTGGCAAAATCAGCCGGAACACCCGGTGAGTTTGGTTGGCCCAGCGTCAGCGCCCCCGATCCGGCCTTCACCAGCAGAGAGTCAGCATGGCCGTGATAGCAGCCTTCAAACTTGATGATTTTGTCACGATTTGTGTAACCGCGCGCTAAACGGATCGCACTCATGGTAGCCTCTGTACCAGAG
>CAMTGL010000023.1 GCA_947071955.1 uncultured Plesiomonas sp. | reverse complement strand
AGTCAAATCATTTACATTTTGTAAACTTTATGCGTCTGTTTTGTATGATGTTTGATTCGAATTGTAACTAAAATGCCACTCTTCCCGCATTTATTGTTAAGAGTTTTAATTTAACATTACGGATCATCTGTAATTGCAGAATAAACGCGCAACGCTAACATAAACATCAACAAGCCTTTATCCGTAAAAAAGTGCGTAAAAAATGTTGCAACTTCACAAGATTAATTATTCCATTTTGTTGCTAATATTGAGGCTATTAAATGTCAGAAATATCGAATCTCTGACAAAATAATGGAATACTCGCCTTTATTTTGCGATTTATTTCACAGAATAAAGCCTTAATACGCGTTGCATATTAATTTGCTTAATCGATACACCAAAAATAAATAATAAAAAGCCCACCTTAAATCCGGTGGGCTTAAAAGTATTACTGAGTCTCTTTTTTACCAATCAGCACCAAGTGCCTTTCTCCATTGAGTTCAGGAACACAAAGTGGGATCACCGATTTAACATCACACCATGTCGGTAATTCTTCAGTTTCATGTTGAGGGTGTTGCCCTTTCAGTGCATAAAACAGCCCATGTTCTGCCGCAGGCAGATGCTGGCACCAGTGCAGCATATCGTTCAGTGAGGCAAATGCTCGGCTTAACACACCGTCTAAAGGCTGCTCAGGTTGATACTCTTCTACTCGGCTTTGTACTGCAATGATATTGGTTAAACCCAGTTCGTGCTGAACCTGACGAATAAAGCGAATTCGCTTACCCAAACTGTCGAGTAGCACAAAGTGCTTGTCTGGGTTCATAATCGCCAATGGGATCCCCGGTAAACCGGGGCCGGTACCCACATCAATAAAGCGCGCTCCCTGTAAGTGAGGGCTTACTACTACGCTATCCAAAATATGCTTAACCAGCATCTCTTGTGGATCACGTACTGAGGTCAGGTTATAAGCTTTATTCCATTTATCGAGCAATTGCACAAACCCGAGCAACTGCTGTTTTTGCTGTTCAGAAACACTCAACTCTGTTTGTGCCAGCAACTGATTTAATTTTTCAGCTAACATCATACGTCCTTTAGGATCGTTTACGCGGTTCGACGCAACAAGCCCTGCTTTTTTAACCAGATCAGCAAAATAGAGATTGCCGCGGGTGTAATGCCGGAAATGCGTGAAGCTTGTCCGATACTGGTTGGGCGGTGATCATTGAGTTTTGCGATCACTTCATTTGAAAGACCGTTAACCTGTTGATAATCAATATCCTCAGGCAGCAGCGTATTTTCATTACGCA
Source organism: uncultured Plesiomonas sp. (assembly GCA_947071955.1). Lineage (GTDB taxonomy): Bacteria > Pseudomonadota > Gammaproteobacteria > Enterobacterales > CAMTGL01 > Plesiomonas. Next base: position 13,099 of record CAMTGL010000023.1, on the reverse strand, counting down.
GTTGCTTGGCGACTTCCTCTTTTTGCCGCGAGATATAACCGTCATATTTAACTTGAATTTCAACCTGCTCGGCAGCTTGTTGATCAGCTAATGGCGGCATAAATGCACTTAGCTTGGTCAAGGTAGCGTAATCCATTTCTGGTCGACGCAGCAGATCTTCACCGCTGGCTTCACGCGACAATGGCGCAGACAAGGTTGCATTGACTTCGTCAATTTGCTCGGTTTTCGGGTTTACCCATGTTTGACGCAGACGTTGACGCTCTTGCTCGATACTTTCCAGTTTCTGGTTAAAACGAGCCCAGCGCAGATCATCGACTAAACCAAGTTCACGCCCTTTGGCAGTAAGGCGTAAATCGGCGTTATCTTCACGCAGTAGCAGACGGTACTCTGCACGTGAGGTAAACATACGGTACGGCTCTTGTGTTCCGAGAGTGCAAAGATCATCAACTAGCACGCCCATATAGGCTTGATCACGGCGTGGGAACCATCCCTCTTTTTCCTGAGCATACAGACCGGCATTCATACCCGCCAGCAGGCCTTGTGCTGCCGCTTCTTCGTAACCGGTTGTGCCGTTGATCTGACCGGCAAAGAATAATCCGCGGATCACTTTGCTTTCAAGGGTCTGCTTGAGATCTCGAGGATCAAAGAAATCGTACTCGATCGCATAACCAGGACGCACAATATTGACGTTTTCCATACCGTGGATCGAACGTACGATCGCCATTTGCACATCAAACGGTAAGCTTGTTGAGATACCATTTGGGTAGATTTCGTGGCTAGTTAAACCTTCGGGTTCTAAGAAGACCTGATGGCCATTGCGATCGCCAAAACGCATGACTTTGTCTTCAATTGACGGGCAGTAACGTGGGCCGATCCCTTCGATGATCCCCGCATACATCGGGCTGCGATCCAAGTTGGCACGGATCACATCGTGGGTGCGCTCATTGGTATGCGTGATGTAGCAAGGCATTTGCTCTGGGTGATCCTCAGCGCGCCCCATGAAGGAGAATACCGGTGCGGGATTATCACCCCACTGCTGCTGAAGTGCCGAGAAATCAATGGTTCTGGCATCAAGACGTGGCGGTGTACCGGTTTTTAAGCGATTGACCCGTAACGGTAGTTCACGTAATCGGTGTGATAACGCAATAGCGGGAGGATCACCGGCACGGCCACCGCTGTAATTTTCTAGCCCGATATGGATCTTACCGTCAAGAAATGTACCAACGGTCAGTACCACTGCTTTAGCACGAAACTTTAAGCCCATTTGGGTCACTGCACCGACAACTTGATCGTTTTCAACGATCAGATCTTCGACCGCTTGCTGAAAGATCTGCAGATTTGGCTGATTTTCTAGTGCGGTTCGAATTGCTTGGCGGTACAGAACACGGTCTGCTTGTGCACGAGTAGCCCGTACAGCAGGCCCTTTGCTGGCGTTTAAAATACGAAATTGAATACCGGCTTTATCGGTGGCGAGGGCCATTAGGCCGCCAAGAGCATCAAGTTCTTTCACCAGATGCCCTTTACCGATACCGCCTATCGCTGGGTTGCAAGACATGTGCCCCAATGTATCGACATTGTGGGTCAACAGGAGTGTCCGCAATCCCATGCGGGCAGATGCCATCGCGGCTTCGGTTCCGGCGTGTCCGCCACCGATCACGATGATGTCGAAGGGATCTGGGTAAAACATGATCGCCACACCTCGGTTTGTGCGTTAAGAAGATCAACGGGGGGATGATTGTCACAGAGCGTGAATTCTACTGAAGTTTAGCGCTAAGGGAAACTGTGATCTGATCCGTAGTTAAATAAAATAAAGATCTTTTATATAGAGATCCTTTATTGGATCTTTTATTAGGATCGCCAGATCGTGTGGATAAACATGAATTGATCAACAAGATCATCTGGTTAGAAAGGATCATTTGTTGTGGAAGATCCGTGATCCTAGCGAGGATAAGCTGGGATCTAAATGGGTGTTTATCCACAGGGGGTGATCTTGGTAAGAGTTATTAATGGAATAACTACCGGTTATACCCCCGTTTGATCCAAGCTTATCCACAGAGTTTCGGTAAAAATAAATAAAAAAAATTTAGATCTGAGTTATCCACTGTGGCAGCCAGTTCTCTGCACTCTCTTCGGGGATAACTCCACTGCTGACATCGATCTCAAGCAGTGATCCGATCCGTTGAGCATGACGTTGCTCTAGGGCTTGATCGAGTGTATGTGCTGCCTGACAGAAGGTATCGTAATCACGGCTGCCAAGCCCTATGATCCCGTATTGCAGTGTGCTGAGATCGTTGTGCTGCTCGAGTTGTTGTAAGAATGGCTGCAGATTATCGGGTAATTCCCCGGCTCCGTGCGTTGAGCAGATCAGCAGCCAGAGCCCATCTGACGGGACTTCGTGCCATTGTGGGCCGTGAAAAACCTGTGCTGTGATAGAGTGCTGTGCCAGTAGGGTTTCAAGATGTTCGGCGACATATTCTGCACCACCAAGGGTACTGCCGGTGATCAGGCTAATATTTTTCATCGGGGGTTGTGGTGTCCATTATTGGGCGAATAGGCTGATTGTACTCCGCAGTGATAGGCTTGCCCAGATCTGACTAAGATCTTGTGGATAAGTGACAAATTGATCGGGATGGTGGTGAAAAACAGCGCCAGAGGCTGGAGATCTTTTTATGGGTGATCTTCGGATCTGTGGGTGATTCTTACCGATTATGGCGACGATCTTTACGTTGAAAGGATCGGGTTTGGTTGCCGATCCTGCTTTTTTGTCACGCAGATCGTGGGTCAGATGACGGTATCGAGGCGGATATTTCGATAAAAATCGCGAGAATTTGCCCATTTTTACGCAGGGAAATGTACAAAAAAAACGCGGCATCGGGTAATAAATACCCGATGCCGCGCATCAATCGCTAGGCTAAATTGTGTTTATTTCCCGATACAAAAGCTGGTAAATATACGCCCGAGCAGATCATCAGAGCTGAATTCACCGGTGATCTCACCGAGTGATTGTTGAGCTAAACGAAGCTCTTCAGCCAGCAGCTCTCCGGCGTTGTAACCCACCAGTTGCGCTAATCCAAGCTGCAGATGTTGGTCTGCCGTTTCGAGTGCCTGAAGGTGGCGACGGCGGGCTAAAAAGCCGCCTTCTGGTGCGCTTTCAAAGCCCATAGACTGTTTTAAGTGCTGACGCAGTAACTCTACTCCTTCACCTGTATGCGCTGATAGACGCTGCAGTGTGTAGCCGGTATGTTCGCTCAGACCGAGTGCTTCACCGGTCAGATCAGCCTTGTTACGAATCACCGTTATCGGGATATTTTCCGGCAAACGGGCCATAAATTCTGGCCAGATCTGCTGTGGCTCAACCGAGTCGGTAGTTGTACCATCAACCATAAAGAGTACCCGATCAGCCTGCGCTATTTCGCTCCATGCTCGTTCAATACCGATACGTTCCACTTCATCAGTGGCTTCACGCAGACCGGCGGTATCAATAATATGTAAAGGCATGCCATCGATATGAATATGCTCACGCAGTACATCTCGGGTTGTACCGGCGATGTCGGTCACAATGGCGGCATCACGCCCGGCCAGTGCATTGAGCAGACTGGATTTTCCGGCATTTGGGCGGCCGGCAATCACCACTTTCATCCCTTCACGCAGCAGGCTGCCTTGGCGTGCTTCAGCCCGAACTTGCTGCAGCTCGGTCATAATGGCATTGAGATCTCCGAGGACTTTACCGTCGGAGAGAAAATCTATCTCTTCATCGGGAAAATCAATGGCCGCTTCGACATAAATACGCAGATGGATCAGTGACTCTACCAGTTGGTGAATACGCTTGGAGAATACCCCTTGCAGCGAATTCACTGCCGAGCGCGCTGCTTGTTCTGAGCTGGCATCAATTAGATCGGCTATCGCTTCGGCTTGGGCAAGGTCGAGCTTATCGTTCATAAAGGCGCGTTCGGAGAACTCACCTGGGCGAGCGACCCGTAGACCTGGGAAGTTGAGAATACGCTTCATCAGTAAATCGAGGATCACCGGCCCGCCATGGCCTTGTAGCTCTAGAACATCTTCGCCGGTAAAAGAGTGCGGTGCTTTAAAGTAGAGCGCAATACCCTGATCGAGCACAGTATCATCCGCATCTTTAAACGGCAGGTAATCGGCATAGCGTGGTTTTGGGCAGCGTCCGAGCACTGCATGTGCTACTGCAACGGCTTGTGGGCCGGAGACGCGCAGAATGCCTACACCGCCACGTCCTGGCGGTGTAGCTTGGGCTATAATGGTATCTTGGCTGCCTACGTGGGCAAGATCAGCAGATTGGGTGTCATTCAAAGGGGTCATGACGCCTCCTGAAAAAAAGGCGACCGAGAGGCCGCCTATGCTAAAAAGTGAGGTCAGCTCGCGCTTATTTTTTATCGCGCGAGTGCAGGCCTTTGTGCTCAAGGCTGCGGTAGATAATTTGTTGCTGGATGATGGTCACACAGTTAGAGACCAACCAGTACAGTACCAGACCTGATGGGAACCACAGGAAGAATACAGTAAACATAACCGGCATAAAGTTCATCACTTTTTGCTGGATAGGGTCGGTTACCGCGCTTGGTGATAACTTCTGCAGGAAGAACATCGATACACCCATCAGCAGTGGCAGGATGTAATACGGGTCTGGCGCAGACAGGTCATGGATCCACAGAATAAATGGCGCATGACGCAGCTCTACCGACTCCATCAGCGTCCAGTATAGGGCGATGAAGATTGGCATTTGCAAGATGAGAGGTAAGCAGCCACCCAGTGGGTTAACTTTCTCTTTCTTGTACAGCTCCATCATCTCTTGGCTCATGCGCTGGCGGTCATCGCCCAAACGCTCACGCATCGCTTGCAGTTTTGGCTGCAGCATGCGCATTTTGGCCATTGAGGTGTACTGTGCTTTGGTCAGTGGGTACAAAATTCCTTTCACGATAAAGGTGATCAGAATAATGGCAACGCCCCAGTTACCGACAATACCGTGCAGGAATTGCAGCAGCTGGAACATCGGCTTGGCAATAAACCATAACCAACCGTAATCGATAGTCAGATCAAGGTTAGGGGCCACTTTTTCCATCGCATCTTGCAGTTTCGGACCAATCCACAGCACGCTGTCGAGATCTTTGGTCTGCCCTGCGGCAACGACGGTTTCCGGACCACGGAAGCCCATAAAGCCGATACCGTTACTGTCACGGCTGTACAGTTGATTAGTTTCATCTGCTGGCGGAACCCATGCGGTGGCGAAGTAGTGTTGCATCATCGCAACCCAGCCGCCTTGCGTTGAAATGGCAAGATTTTTCTCTTCCATCTCTTTGAAGCTGTACTTCTTATAACGGGTTTCAGCCGAAGAGTATGCGCCACCTTGATAGGTTGGCATGGTCAGGCTGCTACTTTTTTCGGTAACAGTCTGTTTCATCTGGCCATACAGCTGTACGGTAACCGGCTTATCGCTCTGGTTGTTGATGCCATAGTTCACATCAATGGCGTAACTGTCAGGTTTTAAAACGAAGGTTTTGGTGTAAGTGACCCCGTTTTTAACCACTGTCAGAGGAACACGCAGTTCAGACTGATTTTGGCCCAACGTAAAGCTATCACCCTCAATCTGGTACTGCGCACGGCCAGCGGTCGTATCTATACCATCTGCACCAATTAAACCACTCTGAGCAACATAGATATGCTTGGCAGAGTCATTTAACAGTACCAGCGGTTGCGTTGAGTTGAGTGATTCTGGGTATTTTAACAGCTCAGCTTTAACCACATCACCACCTAAGGTGTCGATAGTCAGGCTAAGCACGTTGCTTTGCACAGTAATCAGACGGCCATGGGTGCTGCTGTCAAGGGTTTGCGCGCTGTCAGCATGCGCAGGTACGTCACCTGCTGCTTTCGCTTCAACCTGTTGTGTGACTTCTGCGGCGGGTTGTTGACCGAAGTCAGTATTCCACTGCTGGTACACCAGGAAGGAGACAAAAAGCAGAGCGATGAGAAGGAGGTTACGTTGGGAATCCATCGTCAATGTTCTCTGTTATCGTCAGATTTGGGGGGAACAGGATCGTACCCACCTAAGTTCAAAGGGTGGCATTTTAATACGCGTTTGATTGTCAACCAACTACCTTTTACTGCTCCAAACCGGCGCAATGCCTCAATTCCGTAATGTGAACAGGTAGGTTGAAAGCGACAACGGGGGCCTATCAGCGGGCTGATTACCCACTGATAGACTTTGATGAATAATATCATCAACCACGCGAGAGGCGAGAATGGCGACGCCATAATTTACTCAAAAGCTCCGTCAACTCATGGTTACTGAGTTCGCCAATGCCTTTTTTAGCTATCACCACGAAGTCTACCGAAGGCAGTTCATGCTGATTAAGGCGAAAGCTTTCTCGAACCAGACGTTTAATGCGATTGCGATCATGAGCACGTTTTAGATGTTTCTTCGCGACCGTCAGACCAAGACGAGCATGGTCTAGATTGTTCGCACGCGCAAGAATTGTGAGTTGGGGAGAGCCTGCCCGTTGAGGCTGCTGGAAGACGACGCTGAATTGAGCGGGAGTTAACAAACGTAACTCCCGAGGAAAAGCTAGCTTAACCACACTATGTTCAGTGTTCAGTTAAGCTGACAGGCTGGAGCGACCTTTTGCACGACGACGACCCAATACTGCACGACCACCTTTAGTGGCCATACGAGCACGGAAGCCGTGAGCACGGGAACGCTTCAGAACTGACGGTTGGAAAGTGCGTTTCATGGCGATTTCTACCTAAATCTGTATTACTGATCAGTAACGTATTACGTAGTGAATACATAATACGGCGAGCGCTTGTTCGGCTGACTTACTCTAATGAATAGGACAGTTTTGAACAAAATGGCGCCTCAAAAGAGGCAGAATTGTAGTGATTGTACAATCCTGAGTCAATCGGCATCTGTTCAATAAACATAAGTTTCGCGCTGGTCGGGAATTATACGCAAGCTATACATAAGTACAAGGATCAGAATGATCCTTCTGCAAACAAAGGGCTTTTCGCCCTATTTGGTGATCATGCTGGGGATCGGATCGTGATTTTTCTGTGGATAACAGAAGATCTTGGCAGGGCTTTAGGCTATGATCATCGGTCCTCAGGTCCTGATCTGATTCATGATCGGGGCATCATCGGGTATCCTGTGTCCCCTCTTTTTTTATAGGTATTGTTCGAGTGGAGTCCGCCGTGTCATCTTCGCTTTGGCAGCAGTGTCTTGCCCAGTTGCAAGAAGAGCTACAAGCCACCGAATTCAGCATGTGGATCCGTCCTTTACAGGCGGAGCTACGCGACAATACGTTGACGTTATATGCGCCAAACCGTTTTGTATTGGATTGGGTTCGCGATAAGTATTTAAACAGTATTAACCGTTTGCTGAATGATTATTGTGGTGCTCAAACCCCTGAGTTGCGTTTTGAAGTCGGCAGCAAGCCGGTCAGTGTGGTGCTGCCTGAGTCTGCTCCGGTACGCCATCCACCGGCTTCGACATCACCTAAGCCTGCGCCATCGCGCAGTTGGGATTCTGCGCCGGTACGGCCAGATATTCAGCACCGTTCGAACGTAAACCCAAAGCACTGCTTTGATAACTTTGTGGAAGGTAAATCAAACCAGCTTGGGCGAGCCGCGGCTCGTCAGGTGGCTGATAACCCGGGTGGGGCGTATAATCCGCTGTTTTTATATGGCGGCACCGGTCTTGGTAAAACCCACTTGTTACATGCGGTAGGTAACGGGATTATTGCCCGTAAGCCGAATGCTAAAGTGGTGTATATGCACTCTGAGCGGTTTGTGCAGGATATGGTAAAAGCGCTGCAAAACAACGCAATTGAAGAATTTAAGCGTTATTACCGTTCTGTTGATGCGCTACTCATTGATGATATTCAGTTTTTTGCCAACAAAGAGCGCTCTCAGGAAGAGTTCTTCCATACCTTCAATGCGTTGTTAGAGGGAAATCAGCAGATTATTCTAACCTCTGACCGTTATCCCAAAGAGATTAACGGGGTGGAAGATCGGCTTAAATCGCGTTTTGGCTGGGGTTTAACGGTCGCTATTGAGCCGCCAGAGCTAGAGACGCGGGTTGCTATTTTGATGAAAAAGGCGGATGAAAATAATATCCGTTTACCCGATGAAGTGGCCTTTTTTATCGCTAAACGCCTGCGCTCGAATGTGCGAGAATTAGAGGGCGCATTGAACCGTGTGATTGCCAATGCCAACTTTACTGGTCGAGCGATTACCATTGATTTTGTGCGTGAAGCACTGCGCGATCTTCTGGCACTACAAGAAAAATTGGTCACTATCGACAATATTCAGAAGACTGTTGCCGAGTACTATAAAATTAAGGTGGCAGATCTGTTGTCAAAACGGCGCTCACGCTCGGTTGCCCGACCTCGCCAGATGGCGATGGCGTTGGCCAAAGAGCTGACCAACCACAGTTTACCTGAGATTGGTGATGCGTTTGGAGGTCGAGACCATACCACAGTGCTGCACGCCTGCCGCAAGATCGAGCAGTTGCGTGAAGAGAGCCACGATATCAAAGAAGATTACTCTAACTTAATTCGGACATTGTCATCATAACGCCATGAAATTTATCGTAGAACGTGAACGCCTGCTAAAACCGTTGCAGCAGGTCTGCGGCGCCCTGGGTGGGCGACCGTCCTTACCGATTTTAGGCAACCTGTTGTTACAGGTAGCGGAAGGCTGCCTGCTGATTACCGGTACTGATCTGGAAGTTGAGATGGTTGTACGCATCACGTTGCTGGGTGAACAGCAAAATGGTGCGGTGACTGTGCCTGCGCGCAAGTTTCTTGATATCTGCCGTGGTCTGCCTGACGGTGCTGAGATTACCGTGTTGCTTGATGGCGATCGGGCGCTGCTGCGCTCTGGTCGTAGCCGCTTTTCACTCTCAACCCTGCCGGCAGCCGACTTTCCCAATTTGGATGATTGGCAAAGCGAGGTGGAATTTACCTTGCCACAGGCCACGTTACGCCGCTTGATTGATGCAACGCAGTTTTCGATGGCACATCAAGATGTGCGTTATTACCTGAACGGTATGCTGTTTGAAACCGAAGGTGAAACGCTGCGAACGGTGGCGACTGATGGCCACCGCTTGGCGGTCTGTAATATGCCTATCGGACAGGATTTACCACAGCATTCAGTGATTGTGCCACGTAAAGGGGTGTTGGAGCTGGTTCGGTTGCTTGATGGCGGGGAAACACCGTTATTATTGAAGATCGGGCGCGGTAATTTACGGGCAATGGTGGGTGATTTTACCTTTACCTCAAAGCTGGTGGATGGCCGTTTCCCAGACTACCGCCGCGTATTGCCAAAAAATCCGGATAAATCATTAGAAGCCGGTTGTGATGAGCTTAAACAGGCCTTTTCACGCGCGGCAATTTTGTCTAATGAGAAGTTTCGGGGCGTTCGCCTGCATATTGCGCCGGGCTTGCTGAAAATCACCGCGAATAACCCTGAGCAAGAGGAAGCAGAAGAGATCCTCGATGTGGATTATCAGGGGCAGGAGCTGGAGATTGGGTTTAATGTTAGCTACGTGCTGGATGTGTTAAATACCCTTAAGTGTGATCGTGTTCGCCTGCTATTGAACGATTCAGTATCGAGTGCACAGATTGAAGATTGTGCCAGTGATTCAGCGGCTTATGTCGTGATGCCGATGCGTTTGTAGTGGCCAACATTGTGACTGACGGCAGTTTTTTTTAACATGGCGATAACGCGCCTGTTAGTGCAGGATTTTCGTAATATTTCCCACGCGGATCTGACCTTTGACAGCGGATTTAATTTTCTGGTCGGGGCTAACGGTAGTGGGAAAACCAGTGTGCTTGAGGCGATTTATTACCTTGGGCATGCGCGTTCGTTTAAAAGTCAGTTGACCAGCCGTGTTATCCAGCATGAACAGCCACATTTTGTGCTGCATGGTCGGGTGCAGGATGGTCAGCATACTGCTTCACTGGGGCTACAAAAAACGCGCCAGGGTGATACCACTGTCCGTATTGACGGGCAAGATGGGCATAAGGTGGCAGAATTAGCCCAGTTGTTGCCAATGCAATTGATCACGCCGGAGGGGTTTACGCTGTTAAACGGTGGCCCGAAGTACCGGCGTGCATTTCTTGATTGGGGGTTATTCCATGATGAAGCCGCTTTTTATCCTGCATGGAGTAATCTTAAACGTCTGCTCAAACAGCGGAATGCCGCGTTAAAATCGGCACGGCGTTATGCAGAGCTACGCCCTTGGGACCGTGAGCTGGTACAATTAGCAGACAGTGTCAGCGCATGGCGTAGTGCGTATGCCAAAGCCATTGCGCTGGAGATCCAGCAGACTTGCGCGCTGTTTTTACCTGAGTTGCCAATCAGCGTCAGTTTTCACCGAGGCTGGGAGAAGGGCGCTGAGTATGCCGCGCTGCTGGAGCGTGATTTTGAGCGTGATCGTGCGCTCACTTATACCGCGGTAGGCCCGCACAAGGCGGATTTTCGTTTTCGTGTGGCGGGTGCGCCGGTAGAAGATGTGTTGTCCCGCGGACAGCTCAAATTGTTGATGTGTGCATTGCGTTTGGCACAAGGGCAATACCTGACCCAGCGCAGTGCACGCCAATGTATTTATTTGATTGATGATTTTGCCTCTGAGCTCGACAGTGAACGGCGACAGTTGTTGGCTGACAAACTCAAACAGACCGGGGCGCAAGTATTTGTAAGCGCCATCAGCCCTGAACAGATCAGTGATATGACTGGCGAACAGGGCAAGATGTTCCGTGTGGAACAGGGCAAAATAAGCGCACAATGACAGTGCAGGATAGAAGGCGAGATATTCTAATGTCGAACACCTATGACTCCTCAAGTATCAAGGTTCTGAAAGGGCTAGACGCCGTACGTAAGCGTCCTGGCATGTATATCGGTGATACCGATGATGGCACCGGTTTGCACCACATGGTGTTCGAAGTGGTGGATAACGCAATCGACGAAGCCCTCGCCGGACACTGTAAAGATATTACTGTGACTATTCATGCGGATAATTCAGTTTCCGTACAAGATGATGGTCGCGGTATTCCGACCGGTATTCACCCTGAAGAGGGGGTTTCTGCGGCGGAAGTGATCATGACCGTGCTGCACGCTGGCGGTAAGTTTGATGATAATTCGTATAAAGTTTCCGGCGGCCTGCACGGTGTGGGTATTTCGGTGGTTAACGCGTTGTCAGACAAACTAGAACTGACGATTCGCCGTGAAGGTAAAGTGCATGAGCAGATTTACCGTTTAGGTGAACCGCAAGCACCACTGGCTGTGGTCGGTGACACAACGGCAACCGGTACGCGCGTTCGTTTCTGGCCAAGCCCAAACACCTTTACCAATATTGAATTTCAGTATGAAATTCTGGCAAAGCGCTTGCGTGAACTCTCCTTTTTGAACTCTGGTGTCTCAATTATGCTGCAAGATAAACGCAGTGATAAGAGTGACCATTTCAAATATGAGGGCGGAATTCAGGCGTTTGTTGAGTATCTAAACCGCAATAAAACTCCGATTCACGATAAAGTTTGCTACTTCTCGTCAGAGAAAGACGGGATCGGTGTGGAAGTGGCGTTGCAGTGGAATGACGGTTTCCAAGAGAACCTTTACTGCTTTACCAATAACATTCCACAGCGTGATGGTGGCTCACATCTGGCCGGATTTCGTGCGGCAATGACCCGTAGCCTCAATGCTTACATTGAGAAAGAGGGTTTTGCGAAAAAAGCCAAAATCAATATGACTGGTGATGATTCGCGTGAAGGGTTAACGGCCGTTGTGTCGGTAAAAGTGCCCGATCCTAAGTTCTCTTCCCAGACCAAAGACAAGCTGGTCTCTTCAGAGGTTAAACCGGCGGTTGAGTCTTTGATGGGTGAAAAAATGCAGGAGTTCCTGCTTGAAAACCCAGCGGATGCGCGGATTGTGGTCGGTAAGATCATTGATGCGGCCCGTGCGCGCGAAGCGGCACGAAAGGCCCGTGAGATGACTCGCCGTAAAGGTGCGCTCGACTTAGGCGGTTTACCCGGTAAGCTGGCTGACTGTCAGGAGCGAGATCCTGCGCTGTCTGAACTCTACATTGTGGAAGGGGACTCTGCAGGCGGTTCAGCCAAGCAGGGGCGTAACCGTAAAAATCAGGCGATTTTGCCGTTAAAAGGTAAGATCCTGAACGTAGAGAAGGCCCGTTTTGACAAAATGCTCTCTTCCCAAGAGGTGGTCACCCTGATCACGGCACTGGGTTGTGGCATTGGCCGTGACGAGTACAATCCGGACAAATTGCGTTACCACAGCATTATCATCATGACCGATGCTGATGTGGATGGATCGCACATTCGTACACTGCTGCTGACTTTCTTCTACCGCCAGATGCCGGAAATCATCGAGCGTGGCTATGTCTATATTGCCCAGCCGCCGCTGTATAAGGTGAAAAAAGGCAAGCAAGAGCAGTACATCAAAGATGATGATGCGATGGATCAGTATCAGATTTCACTGGCATTAGACGGTGCGAATCTGTTTGTGAATGAGCATGCTCCGGCGATGTCGGGTATGGCGCTGGAAAGTCTGGTAAAAGAGTATAACGCGGTGATCAAACTGATCCGTCGTTTGGCACGCCGTTACCCAGAAGCGCTGCTCAAAGAGCTGATTTATCATCCGACGCTGGATGAGAGTGCGTTAAATGATCGTGATGTTCTGACCGCATGGGCCGATTCGCTGGTGGCAAAACTGGCGGCGAGTGAAACCTCGGGCAGCAGCTATAGCTTTAGTGTGCGTGAAAACCAAGAGCGCCATCTGTTTGAGGTGGTGGTAACGGTACGTACACACGGTATTGATACTGACTATCTGCTGGACTTTGATTTCATTCATGGCGGCGAATACCACCGTATCTGTGCGCTGGGTGAGCAATTGCGTGAACTGCTCGATGAGACGGCATTTGTTGAGCGTGGCGAACGCCGTCAGCCGGTCGGTAGTTTTGAGCAGGCACTGGAGTGGTTGGTAAAAGAGTCACGCCGTGGTTTCTCATTGCAGCGTTACAAAGGTCTGGGCGAAATGAACCCTGATCAGCTGTGGGAAACGACGA
>CAMTGL010000022.1 GCA_947071955.1 uncultured Plesiomonas sp. | reverse complement strand
GCTCTCGGTGATAAAGAGTGATGCACCAAATAACTGGCTGCCCCTTGAGCATCAGTACGGTGCATTTTTCATCTTTTTATTTTAACCGAGATCGTTATACTCATTGCGTTAACGATAACCTCTTTCAACAAGGAATTTGACATGAGCTTAAGTAAAGTACCTGCAGGAAAAAGTCTGCCCGATGATATCTACGTTGTTATTGAAATTCCGGCGAATGCAGATCCTATCAAGTATGAAGTGGATAAAGAGTCTGGCGCTATTTTTGTTGACCGCTTTATGTCTACCCCGATGTTCTACCCATGTAACTACGGATATGTGAACCACACGCTGTCACTCGACGGTGATCCGGTAGATGTACTGGTGCCAACGCCTTACCCGCTGCTGCCCGGTTCAGTCATTCGCTGCCGCCCAGTCGGTGTATTGAAGATGACTGACGAATCAGGTGAAGACGCTAAAGTGGTTGCAGTACCGCACAGTAAGCTGAGTAAGCAGTATGACCATGTGCAGGATATCGGCGATCTGCCAGAGCTGCTGCGCGCACAGATCACCCACTTTTTTGAGCGTTACAAAGAGCTAGAATCTGGTAAGTGGGTCAAAGTTGAAGGCTGGGAAGGGGTTGAATCAGCAAAAGCTGAAATTCTGACCTCATTTGAGCGCGCTAAAAAAGCGTAACCTGCCAGAACAACAGGCTGCTTTAAAGGCAGCTACAAACAACCATAAAAAAACACCGCTCACATGGGCGGTGTTTTTTTATTCTCTGCGTGTAGGTGCTAACAGACTGGTTTAAAACTCAAACTGATAAATCAGATCAACAGCCTGATTCAAACCAGATACTGCCTGTAAATACAAGCTTGGCATTAAACGGTAACGCAGTGTCAGCTCGGCTAATGAGTCAAAAATACCTACGCCGTATTTCACTTGTAACCCCGGCATAATGTAACCACTCACCACCACTTGTGAGCTATCACCCACCCCTTGTGTATCAAGTGATAGATCACTGATACCAAACGCCTGGCCAATTTGCCCAACCAGCTGGCTGCCTTGCGATAGGCCAATCCCAATCAGCGCTGAGGTCATCGCTCCACCATCGCCATCACCGTCATCCAGTGGTTCACCACGTAGCAGGTAAGAGAGTGCGTCAGCCTGTGACATTGCCGGTTCAGAGAAAATCGTCAGTACTGGGCTGTCTGCCAAACCGGTAATCCGTAGGCCGGCTACGACATCATTCTGCACAGCTTCAGGGTTGCGGATGGCTTCGATATTCAGCATCGGCTGTTCCGGCGGGCCAACAAACAGCAGCTGGCCTTTACGAATAACCAAATCCTGACCGAATGAGTGATAACGGCCATCAGCCAGATACACGGCACCACGAATAGTCGGCCCCTGTGTATTTTGCATCACATGCAAATTACCGTGCAAACGGGCTTTCAGACCAAAAGCGTTCAGGCGGATATCATCACCTAAACGGATCATCAGATCAGTTTTCACCGCCGCGCCCGGATTACTCTTCTCTACCGGTTGCAGCTGGTTATTAAGGATCACCAGATCAGATGAGCTATCTACTGCACTCTCCGGCAGGCTATCAACATTGATGCGTGCCCACGGGATCTGCACCGAACCGGTCAGCTCTATTTGTGTGGGGGATGCAGTAAAAGTGAGATCTGGCGTGACATCCAATTGCACCATCGGCGGCAACGCAACCCGCAAGCGGTTCGCATTAGCTTTGACCAATGCACTCCACTGCTCTGGCTTTTGCCAGTTAGCCTCACCGGTCAAATTCAGTACACTTTCAGGGGTTTTTAATGCACCACTCAGTGTTGAACTTGTGCCTAAGAAGCGAATATTCAGATTGCCGCCGATAATATCCACCGGCAACCATGCACCGGTCAGCTGCGGCTCGTTCACACTCAACTCACCACGTAACAACGGTTTTAACAGCGAACCGCCGAGCTGTAAATCAGCATTAATATCACCCTGTGCCTTTTCGCTTTTCTCCAACATCGGTGAAAGTAAATCCAGCGAAAGCTGGTTAATTTTAATACTGCCACCCAAACGGCGGCTACCGGCCAGATCGCTGATCTCAATACAGTTATCCAGCCCACCATTACCCTTAATCTGAACCTGATTGGTCAGCAGTAAGCGCCCTTTTTTGATATTCAGATTCAGAGCTAGCGTGCTTAAATCTATCGGAAGACGGCGGCCCATCAGCCACTGAACAATCCGAATATCGCTGCTGTTGATGCTGGCTTTGACCGTAGGAATAGCATCATCCGCTCTCCAGCGGATCTCGCTTTGCCCCTGTAGCTGCCCTTTCAGACGTGTTTGGTCGCCCAAGAAAGGTTTGAGCATGGCCAGATCAAAGCGGCGCAAGGCAATTTGCGCTTGTCCGCTTGCCCCTACCGTAGCCGCCTGTGGTAAACACACTTCGGCATTTGGGTTGGTTAAACACAGCGGGCTGATGGTGAGTTGCTGTTGCGTATTTTTATACGCCAGAGCAACCGGCGCTTGCAGCGTCCATGGGCCGACCGGTGTTTGTGCTTCCGTCTGACTTAGCGTGCCTTTCCAGTTCATGCTGCTGCGATCAAAGCTGCCATTTAATCGTAATCCGGCGGAAACCGGTTCACCCTGCATCGAAAAACGCAATTGATGCTGACGCTCATCACCACTGGCTGCCAGTGTCAATGTTTTAACCGACAGATCACCTTGCACCAGATTTTGCAGGCTGATATCCATATTGCCCTTAATCTGCTGCTGCGAATCCACTTTACCTTTAGCCTGTAAACGGCCGATTTGCAGATCTTGCCAGCGTAAACGGGTCGCAGTTAGATCAAGATCTACATTCGGTGTCAGCAGTGCGCCGCGTAACTGCAAGTTACCTTTCACCTGCCCGCCTAAATCCGGCAAAATGCCATCAAGACGCGGTGCATTGATCTCCGCATCCATCTTCCAGTTTTTATCAATAACCCCTTTTGCCAGCAGATTATTGCCACCCATATTGAGTTTAAGTGCTGAGATATTCCATTTTCCGGTACTACGCCCGCTCACCACGGCCTGTAAATCGAGTGGTTTTTTCAGTGCCTGCCCTTTGATGTTAAAAATCGGCACATCAACGGCCCACGCCTCACCTTGTAGTTCACCTTTAGTGCTAACACGGCCATTTAATTGAGCCGGATAATCAGGCCACTGCTTAGTCGTGCTCAGATTATTGAGATAGAGATCTGCACGCCATTTGAGCAGCTTTTTCCATGCCAGTGAGCCTTTCAGTTGTGCATTGCCGCCGAGCGTATCAAGGCGCAAGTTTTGAATGGCAACATGGCTAAGATCGCCCTGTGCAGTTAACCCTATTTTGCTGGCCGGCAGATCAGTGCCACTCACTGCAGCATTCAATTTGAGCTTATAGTCTTCAGCGCTACCAGTCAGTTTCAGGGCCAGATCCTGCACACTGTAATCTGCCGTTCCGGTTAACGGCCAGACTAGCCGTTTACTATCAACCGACAGTTGCAGTGGTAAACCGGCTTTAGCCAGTTCAGTCTGCAAAGAAATCTGTGCCTGTACATCACCACGCAGTGCCAGCGCTACATTTAGCTGTTCATACAGCGCACCGCTCACATCCAGCTGTAACTGCTGCTTATTCAGCGGGGCCAGTGTGAGGTTGGAATCTAACGTGAGCTGTACAGGGAAGCTTTTTGCCAGATCAATCGTTCCCGATAATGATGCACTACCTTGTGGCAGAGTGACTTGCAGGGTATCGATACTGACTTTGTTATCGGCAGTATTGGCACTGAGCAGCAGATCATCAATCTGCAATGGCGTGCCTGTATCAATCAGTGTTTGCTTGGCATGGATCTGCTCAATCGCAATATCCACCGGCAAAGTGATGACGGGCAGTTCAGGCAGTAGCGGTTTTGCAAATAACGCGGTTAGCTGCTGGGCGATATCATCAGATGCCGCGCTGTCGGTTGTATTAGCTGCAGCGCTGTGAGTGACCGAACTGCTGACTGCCTTCTTTTGATCAGCGGCAGCTTTTTCCGGTGTTGTCGCCTTACTGCTGTCAGTGGCTGAAGGCTCTGATACGGTACTGTCGATAGCCGTAGGCGCAGTTTTTACCGTTAGGCCGTTAAACTCGGTCGGCTCCAACGTAACCAACTGCTCACGCCAGCGAGCTGCACTGCTAAAGTGGGCCAGTGAAATTTGTGTACCATCAACCGAAACATTGATGTTATCAAGCTGCAATAGCTGTAATCCCAACGGATATGGTGTTGAGATGCGGGTAAGTGGTGCAGACTCTGACGGCTCAGAAGGAGGCAACAGCGCGGTATCTATCGCCACGTTAACCTTATTAGTGGTCAACTGGCGAATACAGACTTCACTGCGGCGCAAGCAATTCAAATCGAGCTGCAACAGGAGATCATCAACCGTGACATCCACGCCCGGCATACGGTATTCCACCCCCTGTAGATGAATACCGCGAGACCAGTTGCCCGAAACGGCGCGAATATCCAACCCCGGAACCCAGCGAGCAGCACTGTTAAACACAATGCGCAAACCTGACTCAGTACCCAGCAAACCGGCCAATGCCGCAATCAGTAAAAACAGGGTAATTAAAAAACCAATACTTAATTTTTTTAACGGATTCATAGCTCTGGCCCCAGAGAGATATAAAGCTGCACGCCGGAGCTGTCTTTAGCAAGAGGATGTGCAATATCAACACGTACTGGGCCCAGTGGTGACCCCCAACGAACACCAACGCCAACACCTGATTTCAGGTCATCACGGCTAAACTTGTTGGTCGCAAAACCAGTGTCATAAAACACCGCACCCCACCAATTACCGCTCACATTGTACTGATATTCGAGTGTTCCGGTTGCCATTTGCGATGCACCGGTCAGTTTGCCTTCACTGTCGACCGGAGAGATCGACTCATACTTGTAACCACGAATACTGCGGTCACCACCGGCAAAAAAACGCAATGATGGCGGCACTTTATCAAAGTCACTGCTCTCTAACCAACCCGCCTCAAGACGCGAGACAAAACGGTGTTTTTCTGCGTAAGTTCGAATCCAGGTGGTGCGGCCGCGCAACTGCAACATATCAATGTCTGACATCCACGCGGTATTGGCATAATAAATACCAAAGACTTGTGAATCCCCCCAAGATGGCATCAAACCACCGCGTGAGCGAGTACGGGCAAATTGCACGCCGGGATATAACAAGAAGGTATCAGCTTGTTGTGAGCCCTGTTCAAAGCTGCTGTAACTGGTATTTAAGGTGAGCGTGTGCTGCCAACCGGAAGAGACATTCCAGTACGCACCGATACTGGCAGAGACTGATTGATCTTTGGTGTCATTATTATTCTTTGATTCAATCTTACTGTTGAAGGTATAGAATTTTTCCAGTGGATTATCACGCGTAGGAATACGATAACCAAACTCCAACGTTTGTTCCGGTTGTGAAAGCCCCATTTTCGTTTCAGAGCTGTGGCCCAACTTATTGGTCCACGGTTTATTCCATGTAATATTCGTTCGCGGACCAATATCCGTGGCATATCCTAAGCTAAATTCAACCTTGTTGGGCGCTCTTGGTGCCACCGTTACCTGTAAAGGCAACTCCATATTATCGGAAACCTTACTGAATAACGGGTCAATGACCACGTTACGATACCAGTTGGTATCCGAGAGATTTTGGTTAAATTTTGCCAGCGTAGCGGCTAAATAGTAATCCCCCGTTTTAAAAGGAATTAACGGCGTTAAGCGGGATTCAAGAATTTGCGAGCCACTGAAAGTCACATCACCAAAGCGGTAACGGCGACCACTGTCGAGCGTAATATCCCAAAATGCTTCATACAATTCAGGCGCAACTTCCAGTTTACTGTTGGATATCTGAGCTTTGAAATAACCGCGCTCTAATGCCAGAGAGGTTAATTGCTTACGAAATGCATCAAAATCACCCTGGTTCAAAACAGAACCTATTTTAGGCGTTTTTTTTAGTAATGCCTGAAATGCAGGATCATTACGGGCATCGCCCAGTAACTCAATATTGATTTTCTTAATTTTAACCGGCTCACCGGGTTTTACTTTAGCAATCAATAGCGGCTTTGCCGGCGGATCACGGCGGACTAAATCAAACTGGATCTCTGGGCTAAAATAGCCTAGAGCTTTCAGACCATCTTCAATACCTGCTTTTACGCGCCGTTTAAAACGCGGGCTAGCAGAAACCTCGTCATCGGTAATGGTTGAAAGGTGCGCACGAACGTTACGTTGCAGTTCACCGCTCAGGCCATCTATTTGTAATTTTACCGAGGCTTGTAACGGTAATGATGCTAATAGTAATGTGAATAACAAATATGCTGTTCTTTTTCGCACAAACACCTCAACGGAGATCACGTTGATTAAATTCAAGAAACAATTTCTTGCTCTACAATAGTAGAGATCATAACTATCCATTCCACAGTAATATACAGCGTAGAGCAAAAATACAGAGGATTTTATGATGAATTCAGATAAATCTGCCTTGGTCAGTACAAATAATGCATTAAAGGGACGTTCTGTTCCGATAAAGCTTAGCGCGCCTCATGCAGTATTTGGCATGTCTTTGTATGCAGATGCGCCACCAAATACACAGACTATTATTATGGCTATGGGCTGTTTTTGGGGCGTAGAGCGCCTATTTTGGCAGCAAGAAGGGGTTTGCTACACTGCCACCGGATATACCGCCGGATACACTGAAAATCCGCATTATGATGAAGTCTGCTCTGGTCTGACCGGACATACTGAGGCCGTACTTATCCGTTATACCCCTGAAATCATCAGTTTTGAGCAATTGTTACAACTCTTTTGGGAACACCACGATCCGGCACAAGGTATGCGGCAAGGTAACGATCGTGGCACGCAATACCGCTCGGGTATCTACACATTTACCGAAGAGCAGGCACAGCTAGCCACCCGCAGCCAACACAACTACCAGCGCGCCCTGCGTGACGCCGGTGATCTGCGCAGCATCACGACGGAGATTTCTCCTGCAACAACATTTTATTTTGCCGAAGAGTACCATCAGCAATATTTGTTTAAAAATCCGCATGGATACTGTGGGCTGGCGGGAACCGGAGTCTGTCTGCCGCAGCAAGCTTAACAACGACACCTAGCTTCTAATTCAACGGACAGCTATACTGCGTAAGTTATTTAAGTTGGTTACTTAATCTACAACAAGTAACTGCTGCGCTGCGATCTTATCGTCAGACACCTCCTTGTCGCTATGATCGTAGCGCGCGTAACTTTAGTAGTACGAACAACGAAATAGTACCGACAACGAAATGCTCCACAATTTGTGTGAGCCATAATTACTGTTAAGGTCTCGTGATAATGCTGGAAAATATACTGGCCATTGTTCTGCTGATCGCGGGAAGTGCTTTCTTTTCCATTTCAGAAATCTCTCTCGCAGCCTCTCGTAAAATTAAACTCAAGGTGATGGCCGATGAAGGCAATGTAGGTGCAGCGCGTGTCATTGCCCTACAAGAACAGCCTGGCAACTTCTTTACTGTGGTACAAATCGGGTTAAATGCCGTTGCAATTTTAGGCGGTATCATTGGTGACACTGCGTTTTCACCTTACTTTGAAAGCCTGCTGATTCACTGGGTCTCTCCAGAAATGGCTGGAAAAATTGGCTTTTTACTCTCATTCTCTATTGTGACCGGTGGCTTTATCCTGTTTGCGGATCTGATGCCAAAACGCATTGGTATGGCAGCGCCTGAGTCAATCTCAACGCGCATTGTGACACCAATGCAATTTTGCATCACCGTATTCAAACCATTAGTCTGGTTTTTCAATGGGATAGCAAACACACTGTTTAAACTGTTCAACATTCCTACTATTCGTAAAGAAGACATCACTTCTGATGACATCTACACCGTGTTTGAGCAAGGCGCACTCGCAGGGGTACTCGGTAAACAAGAGCATCATCTGATTGAAAACGTGTTTGAGCTTGAATCACGTACTGTGCCGTCTTCGATGACACCGCGTGAAGATGTGATCTACTTTGATATTCGCGAAAGTGAACAGAGTATCCGTGAAAAAATCTCCTCGCATCCACACTCTAAGTTTTTGGTGTGTGATAACAACATTGACAGTGTCGTCGGCTACGTTGACTCAAAAGATATGTTGATGCGGATTTTGAACGGAAAGAGCATCGCCTTGCACGAAGGTTTGCCAATGCACAACCCACTGTTTGTGCCTGACTCGCTCACCCTGTCTGAAACACTGGAAAGTTTTAAAGGCAGCAGTGAAGATTTTGCCGTTATCCTCAATGAGTATGCTCTGGTTGTGGGGATTATCACCCTCAATGATGTCATGAGCACCCTGATGGGTGATCTGGTCAATCAGAATCAGGAAGAGCTGATTGTGCAGCGTGATGAAAATACATGGCTGATTGAAGGCAGTACACCGATTGATGATGTCATGCGGGCATTGGATATTGATGAATTCCCAGATTCAGATAACTATGAAACCATTGGTGGTTTCATGATGTTTATGCTGCGTAAAATACCAAAGCGTACCGATTACACTATCTTCGATAAATATAAGTTTGAAGTGGTGGATATTGATAACTTTAAAATTGATCAGTTACTTATCACTCGTATGTCACTTGAGAGCATAAATAAAGAAGAGCTTGAATTAGCAAAACGTAGTGATGGCACGCCAACGCCGGAAGAGACTGAACAAAAAAACTGAATAAATATATCGAATAACAGGATTTGTTTGTCTAATCACGGCCAACCTAATCATTGAAATACACACTAAAAAAGCCATCACTACTGATGGCTTTTTTTATTGCGCTTTTCTGTTGCTCTTTTATTGCGATCTGATTATGCAGGCATACTGTATCTCACAAATACGCTTATCTCTTACGCCGCCTCAGCATGGAGTTCACTGATATGGCGATTAATTTCGCTCATCACAGTGTAATGCTGTTTATCTTTTGTTTTTGGCAGCAGGATCTTGCCCTGATCAAATTCAAAAGCACCGATTCCCTTAATATAGACACGGCCACGGAAAAATCCCTTTACGTAGCGCGCAATCACAGGGGGGTTGTAACGTTGAAAAATACGCATCATTGGTTTGACCTCCATTCAAGTCCACTTGTCTGCTCTCTCGGCGTTTGAACATTCCTCGTCAACCAAGCACAACATAATATTAACACAAGTGAGGTAAATCGTCATCATGACCAGGTCATCATAGCCATAATGTCATTTCAGGTCGTTGATGATAGTCGGAAAATATTGCTGAAATTTTTCAGTAAAACGATACTTTGTGACGATTCACGAATTTATCCCGCGATATAATATATGATCACATATAAAACATGGTCATCACCATACGATAAAGGTCGTATCTCACTCCTGATCTGCACATCTACTCTGCAAAAATAACCATACAAAAAAGCAACCAAACCGTAACCTTAACCTGACAAACCCCACTGTGCAGGCTATGCTAACCACAGGTCATATTCTTACCGTGTGGCTTGTACTCTTCAGTCCATCACACCTATTTCAATAAGATCGCGGTAATCGCCGCAGATGACGACTGATGCTCTTCCCCTATTTTATAAAGGATGAAAACAAGATGAAGAAAATAGCGCTGATGATTGCACTGAGCGCCCTGTTTCCAGCATGGGTGTTTGCTTCACTGATCCAGCAAGATAAGCCACTGCCAAGTGCCACTGTGATTGATAAAGGCGAAATGATTATCCAAAAAACCGAGAAATCAGGCACTGATATTGCGTACTCCCCTTGGAGTACACAGCAATTGAGCGGGAAAGTCCGTGTGGTACAAGCCATTGCTGGAAGATCATCTGCCAAAGAGATGAATGCACCTTTTATTGAAGCAATTAAAGCCGCCAAGCTTTCGCACGAACGTTATCAAACCACCACGATTGTGAATGCTGACGATGCCATTATCGGCACCAGTACCTTTGTGCGAAGCAGCTTGAAAGACAGCAAGCTCGAATTTCCGTGGTCACAATTTATTTATGATGCTAACGGTGTCGTGCAACAGGCATGGCAATTAAAACCGGAAAGCTCCGCCATTATTGTGCTCAATGCGCAAGGGAAGGTATTGTTTGCCAAAGAAGGGGCGCTGACGGCGAGTGAAATTAGTCAGGCAATGGGCCTGATCCAAGCTGAATTGAAAAAATAACGGCTGAAAATAGGTAAGTTACGGCCAAGAGCATCAACACGTAAACATCACCACGGGCTGTGTCATAAAACGTCCCGTGGTGATTCTGTAATAATAGTACTGATTTTAATGCGGGCGCTTACAGAATATCCAGCAGCTCAACATCAAATTGCAACATGCTGCAAGGCGGGATAGATTGGCCAGCGCCACGCTCACCATATGCCAGCGCATGTGGAATGTATAAACGCCACTTAGAGCCGACTGGCATCATAGTCAGCGCTTCTGTCCAACCTGCAATCACGCCATTAACCGGAAACTCTGCCGGTTGGCCGCGCTGTACAGAACTGTCGAAAACAGTGCCATTTAACAGGCTACCGGTGTAGTGTACCTGCACGCGGTCAGTACGTGCAGGAATTGGGCCAGTACCCTGTTCCAGCACTTCAAACTGCAAGCCTGAACCTGTGCTATTCACACCTTCACGGCTAGCATTTTGTTGTAAAAAGGCTTCGCCTTCGGCAGCAACTTCTTGGAATTGAGCCTGACGCGCTGTTTCCGCACGGGTGTGCATTTCACGCAGTGCGCGATGAACTACATCAACCGGAATTGCAGGTGCATTGCCGTCTAGCGCATCACGCAGACCCGCAGACAGCGCATCAAGCGCTAAATCAGCCATACCACTGTCAACCAGTTGTTGGCCAATTTGCAAACCAATACCATAACTTGCTTGTGCTTCTAAGGTTTCAAGAATCGGGGTTGTCATCTGTTTTCCTTACCGATAAACCGCTTACTGAACCGCGAGCATAGCAGTCTCTGTTCTTTCCGGCAAAAAGTGGGAAGAGAAATCCGAGTTTTCAATCTAAATACCGTGACATTTGCCGTCGAAAAGGAAAAAATAAACTTATCGCGGCACGTCTAGTACATGGAGCAAAAGTGGACCTGCGAACAGATAACGGGCCTGTGGGAAGAACAGGTCAAAAGCGCCGAGCAAAACCGGTCAAAAAAAATCAGAACAGCCGCACACGGCGTCTGCAACGCTGGTTTAACCGCCTAGAGTTGCCTCAGTGGCAGTTGCCGACCATGAATATCTCACTGCCATCGGCAGAGTTGGGGTTGTCTGGCGTATTACAGGCAGGTCTGATTGCACTGTGGCATATTCCTGATCGCTTTACGTGGTTCGGCCCAGTCTCGCCTTTTCACCGCCGCTGGATGACGGTCAGCGTGCTGGTTATTCTGCTGGGCACCTTGCTGCCTTCGGGTGACAGCACCTCACGCATAGCTTCGGCAACCTCTGTGGATCAAAACAGAGCGCTAAGCGGTACTGATACGAATGATGGCCAGCCGGTGACGCTTACACCGGAAGCTCTCTCTGCCCGTGAGCCTGATCGCCGTATTCCGCAAGAGATGCCAGAAGAGCTTGAGCGGCAAACCGAGGTTGAACCGGTTATACCGCCAGCACGTAATAACGGTAATAACACAGCGGCAATCAACTCAGCCAATCGGACACCGGCAGCAGAACGCCCGATCACCGAACGGCCAAAAAGTACGGTAACTGCACCACCGGCCCGTAACACCAGCAGCGAAAAAACCGTAGTTGCCGATAAACCGGCAGTAAAACCAGCGCCAGTAACCAAACCACCGGTTAAAGAAGCCACCAAAGAGGTAGTAAAAACGACACCGCCACCGGCTGCTACAAGCAACAACACTGGCTGGAAAAGTTATCAGGTTGGTAAAGGTGTCACTTTGGCGCAGGTCTTTCGCTCTGGTAACTTACCGCTGCCCGATCTGATGGCGATGACACGCGCACAGGCTGCTGATAAGCCGCTCAGTAATGTCAAAGCCGGCCAAACCGTACGAGTAAAAACCAATGCGCAGGGTGACGTTGATGCCCTGCAAATTGATGCGTTAGCTGGCGGAAAGCCGGTAATTTTTGTCCGTACTGCGGCAGGGTTTGTGCAGTCACAATAACCATTGTGGCAGCAATACTTACCGTCATGATGACGGTAATGCCTGTAACCTGAAAAGAATCTGATAGACAAAATAAAAGGCCTTTCGATATCTGAAAGGCCTTTTTTGTTTAAGCTTTTGTATCTAGAAGGAAAATAGCACGACAGCTAGAACTCACCCGCCGTACTATACCCACGCTTACCCACTCTGATTATTTTTCAAGCGGTCTACTGTTTTGCTTTTGCAGCCAGTGGCGCGAGATCAACACGGTATACGGCAAAGCCGTTGTCATCTTTTCCTACCTGTGCCATCGGATATTGCGCATGCTCATTAATAAACTGTGTCGCTTTCTCTGACGGTGAGGTTTCCATCCGAATATCGAGTGGTGTTTTGCTGTTAATCGGGGCTAATCGCCAGTTGTTATCCGCTGTCGGTACAACTTGACCCTGTTTCTTGCTCTGTTGAGTGATGTAAGAGGCCAACACTTGACGATTTTCATCCGGTGAAGCAAACGCAATAAACTGGCTGCCCGTACCGGCAAATTTCTCACCATAAGCACGGTAGTTATTAGTAACAACAATAAAGGCAGCTTTAGGATCAACCGGTTTACCGTTAAAGCTCAGCCCCTGAATACGCTCAGAAGTGGGGTTAATGAGCTGACATTCACCGTCAAAACGTGCCGGTTTTGTCACATCAATCTGATACTTCACACCGTCAATAACATCAAAATTATAGGTACGGAAACCATCCCAGTTAATCAGTGATTGCGGCGCACTGCTGTTCACATCAATCTGGTTAAACTGACCGGCAGAGCACTCCAGCCAATCTTTAAGCTGTGCGCCATTGAGTTTTACCGCCACCAGCGTATTGGGGTACAAATACAGATCGGCGGCATTGCGGAAGGTCAACTGACCTTTTTCCACCTCAACATAACTGGTTGGGTCATTTTTCCGGCCACCCACTTTAAATGGCGCGGCAGCAGAGAGCACCGGAATACCGTCTAAATCCGGATCGCCCTGAATAAAGTGCTCGGCATACGCTTTTTGTGCATTATTGACAATCTGTACTGTCGGATCATCTTGGATCAGCGCCAAAAAGCTGTACATATTGTCTGAAGCTTTACCAATTGGCTGGCTAACAAACTCGCGTGTACCAGCATGATCTGCTTTCAATGCAGCCGTCAGTTTGGGATCAGGCTCAACCAGCGGCTTGTTAGCAGCCTTATCAAAAATGGGGCGCGCATGTGCAGAGGCATCAGCAACCTGCCATTTACCGCTATCATTGTTGAGCACAAAATCCACCACACCCAGATGATCACCCCACTGGCCCGGCATCACGGCTGCCACACCGTTTAGCGTACCTTTTTCAAGGTTCACTCCAGGCAGTGCTGCAAACTCTTTACTCGGGAAAATACCGTGCGAGTGACCAAACATAATCGCATCAATGCCCTTTACCTCAGAGAGGTAATAAACAGAGTTTTCAGCCATCGCTTTATACGGGTCTGACGATACACCTGAATGTGGTATAGCAATGACCAAATCTGCGCCTTCAGCACGCATTTTTGGCACGAGTTCTTCGGCAGTTTGCTTAATGTCTTTTACCGTGACTTTACCGTCGAGATTAGCTTTATCCCAAATCAAAATCTGTGGCGGCACAAAACCGATATAGCCGATTTTCAACGTCTGCTTATTGCCCGCATTATCCATCACCTCAGTCTCTTTAATCAGATACTGCTGCAACAACGGTTTTCCTGTTTTTGCATCAAAAACATTGGCGTTAATGTACGGGAATGCTGCACCTTCTAGTGCATTTTTTAGGTAGTCCAACCCATAATTAAACTCATGATTACCCAGATTTCCCACCTGATAATCAAGCAAATTCATAGCCTTGTAGACAGGATGTACGTCGCCTTTTTTTAGCCCTTTTGCCGCCTGATAATCCCCCATCGGGCTGCCTTGAATCAGATCGCCGTTATCCACCAGCACGCTATTTTTAGCTTCTTTGCGTGCCGCATCAATCAAGGTTGCCGTACGGGTTAAACCAAACTTTTCAGTAGCATGATCTTTGTAATAGTCATAATCCATCATGTTACTGTGCAAATCCGTGGTTTCCAGCACGCGCAGGGAAACGGTTGCGGCACTTGCCACACCAGAGCAGATCAAACCTGCCGCAATAGCCAGCGCCAGCGGAGTACGCGATAAAGACATAAAAATTCCTCGAGCAAACAGTAGGGGTAAGAAATTCCCGACAAGGGTAGCAAATCTGTATGTATATCGAGTTTTTTACGTGACACTCTGTGAACCTCATCTCGTTTAATTCGCGTATTCCACGCCCCGTTATTTACCCGCACGAGCAGCCTCTGTTCACTGCCAAACACCTGCTGTGATGAAAGTGCCGGAATTAGAACAAAACGGAATTTGAAATGCGAATTCAGCATTTATACGTCTATCAATAACGCTCTATAGTGCTTGCCAGAGAGGGAATTACTGCCGAGGGTTGTCATGGAATACTTACCCCTATTTGCCCAGATTAAAGGGCGTTCGGTTTTAGTTGTGGGTGGCGGCAGCGTAGCTGAGCGTAAAATTGCCCTGCTACTAAGTGCTCAAGCCAACATTCAGATTGTCAGCGCCAGCTTAACGGCCGCACTGCAACAACATCTTGAACAACAGCAGTTACAGTGGCTGAGTACCACCTTTAACCCCGCCCAGCTCGATGGCCAGTTTTTGGTGATTGCCGCAACTGATGACAACAGCCTTAACGCCGAAGTGAGCGCGGCTGCAGAGGCGCGCGGTATTTTTGTGAATGTGGTGGATAAC